>JAYWHB010000527.1:0-8075 GCA_043777915.1 Deinococcales bacterium | reverse complement strand
GCTGACTGGACGTTCGGCGAGTTGCGTCATCGAAAAAGTACCTCGAGAGAATAGAGAGAAATTCTTGCTTAAGCCACCGTGACCTAAGTACCGCCCATGAGTCTAGCAAACCTGAACCGTTAAGAGCATGGGCATTTTGCCCAAAGAGTCTATGTGCCTTTGGCAGGAACAACGAGAATTACCCTATACTAATGCCATGACTGCCTTACTCGAACGACCAGAAAAAAAATCTGAGGCGCAACCAGTTACACCACAAGGACTTCGTTTCGCACGAATCACGCTCGAGATGTACGACACACTGATTGCGGCTGGAAAAATCACCAATGAATCTCGAGTTGAATTACTTGACGGTTATATTGTACGAAAGGAAGACATGAACACACCACATATGAACCGTGTCAAAGATTTATATGATTTACTAAAACCAAAATTTCAAGGACGGGCTGATGTTTACCAAGAAAGTGCAATTGAACTTCCCACAGATGGAAGACCACAGCCAGACATCGCGCTTATTGTTCAAAATGCGGCTCGAAACAATTTTGCTCAACCTGAAAGCATTTATTTAATTATCGAAGTTGCCGAAACGACCATCAACACAGACCGTGACCATAAGCAACGACTCTATGCAAGGGACGGCATCCCCGAATACTGGATTCTGAACTTAAACACCAACGAACTCGAGGTTTACCGAAAACCAAATAGTGAACGTTACACGAGTAGTTTTACGCTGAGTGCAGGCGAAACAACCGCTTGCTTGGCTTTTCCAGATGACCAAATAGATTGGGCATAACAACCCATGTGAAACTGGGCATAACAACCCATGTGAAGCTGGGCATAACAACCCATGTGAAACTGGGCATAACAACCCATGTGAAACTGGGCATAACAACCCATGTGAAACTGGTCTTGACATTTTGCTCACACAATTTTTTATAAACTCGAGGGGTGAAATCTCTCTCCCCGTATTGGCGTGGCTCGCTTTACTTCATTGCCTTTTGGGGTTCGCTGGGTAGCATTGTTGGGTTTTTTGGGGTGCGTTGGATAGAACTTGGGATTCTACCTGCCCAACTTGGTTTACTGGCTATTTTTGGACCAATTGCTGGGTTTACCCTCGCGCCAATTATCTCGAGAATTGCTGATGCAAGGGGAACACACCGCCAAATTATTGCGGGCAGTTTATTTTTCATGGGCTTGGTTTTAAGTTTGGGCGTGTTTGTTCATGACTTTACTGGGGCGCTGATATTATCCATCGCCACTGCTATTGCTGCCTCGCCGCTTGGTTCGGTCGGTGACGGACTGATTGCTCGGATGGCAAGCAACAACGGTTTGCAATTTGGTCAAATGCGACTTTGGGGGAGTTTATCCTTTGCGATTGCCAGTGCCTTATTTGGCTTTGTTTACAGTAAAACTGGTTACTTACCAATGTTCTTAATTTGCGGTGTGGGTTTAATGTCCATGATTCCCTTAGCGCTAAATCTCGAGCCAAGCAAAGATAAAGAAATTGTTCTCGAGCCAACACAATCCACCCCGCTCGAGCCGACACATGAGCCAAGCAAACCAAAATTTGAAAGCAGTTTAATTGTAATACTACTGGTCAATTTATTGATTGGACTTGGGCTTGGTTTTACAGGACCTTATTATGGAGTACGGGTTGGACAACTCGGCGGGGATGCCGCCCAAATCGGATTTTTCTTTGGGATTGTTGCCTTGGCAGAACTCCCGACCATGCTCTATGAAAAACGCATTGCTAAACGCCTTGGAGACGCGGGTTCGTTGCTTCTGGCAGGGGTTTTGTATACGATTGCCCACTTATCTTATACCTTAGCCCCAAGTGCGACTTGGATGACTTTTAGTGCCTGTTTTCAGGGGTTGGCGTTCGGACTGTTTTTTGTCGGCAGCGTCCGTATGGTGGACGCTCGAGCCGGAGCATTGATTAGCACTTTGCAAAGTTGGCGTAATGCCATGTTGGGCGGAGTTGCACCACTGGTTGGGGCTGGGGTTGGTGGCTGGGTTGCGGGTCAATACACTGTCCAAGGTGTTTTTGCCTTGACCACTGCGATAATGTTGGTCTCGAGTATTGTGATTTTTGCGACCCGCAAGCGATTGTAGCCTAAGCCGAGGCTCGAGGAGTATTTTGTGCCAGTAGCATAATCAGTAAAGTATTCAAGCTCACGCCTTCTTGTTTGGCTTGAATGGTCAATTGGCTGTGCAAGCTGCGCGGCAAACGAGCCACAAGTTTAATCGGTTCGTTATTTGCCGAGTATGGGGCTGGAATTGGTAAACCAAGTTCTTGGCGGGTCTCGAGCCAACCTTCAAGGGCAGCCAGTCCGTTTTGTACTGCTTCTTCTGGGGTTTCGCCATCGCTCATGCAGCCTTGTAAATCTGGGAACTGAATCAAATAGCCACCACCTTCCGTAGCACTAAGAGGACGTATTTCAAATGGATACTGCGGATTCATTATGACGAGAATGATACTACAAGTAGAACTACTTTTCAAAACTGAGGTCATCCCGCCCCACAGATACAGCTTATTCTCGAGCCGTGAAGCGCTTGGTTTGGGCATTATTTTTTTTGCATTTGCTGATGCAACCGATTTACGCGCTTTTACCCAGTCACCTCGAACTGACTGGCACACTTTTAATCGTCTCGAGCAGCACCGCCTTTGCTTTTTTTCACTTACTGGTCACTCGAGGCTGGAAAAGTGCATTTTTACTTTTGGCACTGTGCTTTTTTGTGGCGGGTGGTTTTGAGATTTTAAGTGTGCAGACTGGTTTTCCTTTTGGTGTCTACACTTACGGCTCACAACTTGGTTTTGCAGTGCTGGGCGTACCGCTTCTTGTGCCGCTTTGTTGGCAGATGATGGCGCACAACGCCGCAACACTGGCAAGGCTGGCAAACCCTCGAGCCGCAGTATTGGTGGCTTCGGGTGCATTGGTGGCATGGGATGTCTATTTAGATCCGCAAATGGTACGTGGTGGCTACTGGACATGGCAACGAACCACAGGGGATTTTATCTACCAAGGCATTCCGCTCGAGAATTATGCGGGTTGGTTCTTGACGGCGTTAATTATTTTTGGTTTGTATTGGTGGCTGACCAAACCTCAACCCATCTCGAGCATCACGGTTTTTGAAGCCTTGCCAATCCTGTCTTTTCTTTGGACTTGGTTTGGAAGTGGCTTGGTCAACATCGTTTGGTGGGGGCAGCCTGTGGTGGGTTTGGCAGGGCTTTTTTGTATGGGTGCATTTGCCATTCCAGCCATTAAGCGTTTACTCGAGCTTAGGTTTTTGAACATTTTTTTGCAGAATCAAAACTAGCAATTTAACGTCGTTTATCTGGCAGAACCAAACCAATAAAGGCACTCGAGACCAGAATCAGTGCCAGTGCATGAGGTGCAGCTTTTCCAAACATCGCTTCTGAGGTGTACCCGTAAACATTTTTGGCTAGACTTTCAAACCCGGGCGGAGCAAGTAGTGTGGTAATCGGTAATTCCTTGGCAGCACTTAAGAAAGCCAGTGCAATGCCAGCCAATACCCCCCTTGCAAGGAGCGGAATCAGCACTTTAACGATTACTTGCCAACCGCGCAACCCAAGGCTACGAGCAGCTTCCTCGAGCCGAACGGGGGTTTGATGCAGTTGGCTGCGAATTGGTCCGATGCTTTCGGCAAGAAAATGTACAGTGTAGGCAAAAATCAGTAACCATAGGGTTTGGTATAGGTCTGGTACAATTCGTAGGGTCACAAAAATCAGTGCCAGTGCCAGCGCCAAAGGTGGAGTGGCATAGCCAAGGTAACTGCTGCGTTCTAACCAACTCGAGAATTTGGTTTTGTGCCGTACCGCTAAATATGCCAAAGGTAAAGCACAAATGGCACTAAGAAAAGCGGCAGGAGCCGCCGCCGAGAGTGTGCCAAGGGTAGCCCTAAGAAGTTCTGCCCAAGGGTTATAAAACTGGCTTTGTGGTTCTCGAGCCATCCAATGAATGGCGGTCACGATTGGCAACACAACCGCGATTGCCACATACAAAACCAAGGGACTCATGGCTGGAATACTCCACAGACCAAGCGATACTCGAGCCGCAGGGCGGGTGTTTTTGGCGTTGCGAGCTAGGAACACACGGCGCATGGCAACCCCCTCGAGTCCAAGGATTAGCACGGTAATAACAAGTAAAATCAGGGCTAACCAAGCGGCGTATACCCTGTCTAAACTGCTGATGTACTGACTATAAATGGCATAAGAAAAGGTTTCAAAACGCATTAAACTGACCACCCCAAAATCGCCTAACACATGCAGCGTAATCAGCAATGCCCCAGATAACCAAGCTGGACGAAGTTGTGGCACTGTCACCCGCCAAAAACTTTGCCATCTCGAGTGACCTAAACTTTGGGCAGCTTCTTCAAGCGCTGGGTCGGTGTTTTGTAGGGCAGCGTAAAGGTTGACAAACAAATAAGGCGCACTATAAAGCGTCAGAATCCAAGTTGCCCCCCAAAAACCACTTGGGCGAGGCAATGATAAGCCAATCGCCTCGAGTGTGCCGCCTGAGCCACTGGCAGCCAGCAACGCAAAAGCCCCCACATAACCCGGCACAGCCAAAGGCAAGGTGTTTGCCACCACCCAAAATCTTAAAAAAGGCAGCTTGACTCGAGCCAAAAGCCAAGCTGCTGGTAACGCCAGTAGCGTCGTTCCAATCAGCACCGAAATCGCCAGTAAAAAAGTATTGCCTAAAAGGGTTAAATTGCGTTCTCTGAAAACAATTTCACGCAAACTCGAGCTATCCGCCTCGAGCGCCCTGACCACCAAATAAAGCAGTGGAATCAGCACACTTGAAGCCACCAGCACCGCAAACAACACCAATCCAAGCGGTGCGCGGCGACCAGAAAAGGTGCGTTCTCGAGAAAAGTTCATAGAAAAAGGGGGAAGGTGTATTCCTTCCCCCTTTTTTACCTTTTTACCGACCTTAAAGAAGTCCCTGTTCGCGCAGTAACTTCTGGGCGTTGTCCACATAATCCGCCAGTTTGTCAAAATCTATTTTTGGGCTGCGGTTAATCATGTCGTTAAGTGGCAGTAAGCTGCTGGGCAGAATTGCGCCTTTGACCACGGGGTATTCAAAAATTTCGCCACTAAAAAACTGTTGGGCTTTACTCGAGAGTAACCATGTCAAAAAGCGTTGGGCAGTCACGGATTTCTTGGAGGTTTTGAGGATTCCAGCACCAGTCACAAGGGCGAGTGAGCCTAGGTCGCCATTTTGGAAATAATGTGTTCCCATGGCGTAACCCACTTTGGTAAAGCGCAACACATAATAGTGGTTGGTCAATGCCACATCAATTTCTCCTGCCCGTAAAGCCTCGAGCATTTGGACGTTGTTTGTGCCGTAGGCTTTAGGCTCGAGTTGTTTCATTCCAGCCAACCACTGGCTTGTGACTGCATCGCCTTTGGTGGCTGCCATTGCCCCAACAAAATCTTGGAAACTGGCATAAGCTGGGGTCCAACCAACCCGTCCTTTCAGGGCGGTCATTTTTGGTAAATCCATGACCGAAGTTGGTAAATCAGCCGCTTTAATTTTGGCTGGGTTATAGGCAAGTACCCGAAAACGAATCGAAAGCGGAGTCCAAGTTTTACTTTCTGGAACGTAAAGATTGGGCTTATTGGTAATCGCGGTTGAGAGCTTGACAAATTGATTGTTTTTACTCAATAACCCAAGGCTACCAGAAGTATTTGCCCAGAAAATATCGGCTGGGGAGCGTGCGCCTTCTTCTTGAACCGCCGCTAGTAACTGTGCATCTGTGCCATAACGAACATTGACTTTTACCCCAGATTCGGCTTGGTAGGCTTGTACCAAAGGGTCAACTAAGCCCTTGCCGCGTCCAGTATAAACGGTCAATTCTTGAGTTTGCGAAGCGGCTGTGGCTGCTACAATTAGGGCTGTGCCAATGACGAGTAGTGCTTTTTTCATGGTGTCCTCCATAGACTAGATAAATCCTATTGGATTAGTCGGGATTAAACTCGAGACATTCGTCACGATGAGCAGCCGATGCTTTGGATGCCCGCCATAAATTTAATGATGAACTTTCTTGCACCGATGAGCAACGAAAGCTAAGTCTCGGGTAGACTGTGCCATGCAGGAAGGTCAATTGCTGTGGTCGCCAAGTGAAAAAACTCGAGAATCGAGTCAATTAAGTGTATTTGCAGCGTTTCTAAAGTCATCTCGAGGGCTTGAATTCTTGGATTACGCGACGCTGCACACTTGGAGTGTGGATTGTTTAGAGGATTTCTGGGAATCGGTCTGGAATTTTTTTAAGGTAGATGGCACACCGTACAGCAGTGTACTCGAGGCGCGAATCATGCCCAATGCCCAGTGGTTTACTGGCTCGAGCTTAAATTATGCCGCCCACTGCTTACGTTCAGATTCGGATAATCCAGCGATTATTGCAGCCAATGAGTCAGGGGACTATCTTGAAATTTCTTGGGCAGAATTAAAATCTCAAGTCTCGGGTCTAGCGGCACATTTGCGAAGTTTAGGGGTGGCTCGGGGCGACAGGGTAGCAGCATATCTTGGCAATACGCCCGAAGCAATTATTGCCTTTTTAGCCACCGCCAGTTTAGGTGCGATTTGGAGCAGTACCAGCTTGGAGATGGGTTTAGGTAGCGTGGTGGATAGGTTCTCGCAGATTGAACCCAAAATCCTCTTTGCGGCAACCAGTTACACCTACAATGGTAAGTTTTTTGACCGCACCAGCCTTGTGATTGACCTCGAGAATGCTCTGCCCAGCTTAGAAAAAACCATTCGCCTTGGAGCAGAATTTGATTCGCTTCTGACCCAAGAAACACCGCTCGAGTTTGAGGCTGTGCCATTTGACCATCCGCTTTATATTCTTTATTCAAGTGGCACAACCGGCTTACCCAAACCAATTGTCCATGGGCATGGTGGCATTTTACTCGAGCATTACAAGCATTTGGGTTTACAAATTGATTTAACCTCTAAAGACCGATTTTTTTGGTTCACCACCACCGGTTGGATGATGTGGAATTACCTTGTCTCGGGCTTGTTGGTTGGCTCGAGTATCGTGCTGTGGGATGGTTCACCCACCCATCCAAGCCCAGATGTTTTGTGGCACTTGTGCGAACGTGCCAAAATCACGGTTTTTGGTTGTGGGGCGGCTTACCTGCATGGCAATATCAAATTAGGTCTCGAGCCAAAGAAATCCTTTGACTTGTCACACTTACGGGCTATTGGCAGCACAGGCTCACCGCTTTCCATGGATGGCTTTGGTTTTATTTACGAAAAAGTGGGCGATCATCTGCAACTCTTTAGCACATCAGGTGGTACAGATATTTGCAGTGCTTTTCTGGGGGGTAGCCCTTGGAGTCCAGTTTGGGCAGGAGAATTATCCTGCCGCAGTCTAGGAGCGGATATTCATAGTTTTGACGAGCAAGGCAACTCAGTTCTCGAGACAGTAGGCGAGTTGGTTTTAACCAAACCGATGCCGAGTATGCCCGTCAAATTCTGGAATGATACGGGTAACAAACGGTACGTTGAGAGTTATTTTGCTGATTATGCTGGTGTTTGGAGACACGGTGATTGGATAAAAATGACGGCTCGAGGCAGTGCAATTATTTATGGGCGCTCCGATGCCACCTTGAATAAAGGCGGTGTACGAATGGGAACAGCCGAAGTCTACAGCGTGGTCGAACGCATCCCTGAAATTCTCGATAGCTTGGTGATTGACCTCGAGCAAATCGGTAAACCCTCTTTTATGCCACTTTTTGTGGTTTTACGCCAAACTGAGCGCCTCACGCCAGACCTCGAGACCCGCATTAAAACCGCAATTCGCACAGAATTATCACCACGCTTAATCCCAGATGTGATTTTGGTGGTGTCAGAAATCCCACGCACCCTAAGCGGTAAGAAACTCGAGTTACCGATTCGTAAAATTTTACTTGGCGCAGATGCTAATAAAGTGCTGAATGTAGATGCGCTCATCAATCCAGACTCACTCGAGTTTTTTGTGCGTTTTGCCAAAGATTTGAGGCGTGTAGAATAGCGCCATGTCATCACTCGAGGTTCACCCTGATATTACCC
>JAYWHB010000526.1:0-2922 GCA_043777915.1 Deinococcales bacterium | reverse complement strand
ACGTAAGAAATAGATTCTTCAGGATGAAGTTCAACATAGCGATTGGCTAACATTCGTAAACTCCAGCGAGCAAAGCCTTGCGGAGCTTGACTACAGGCAAGAGCCGTTATTTCGGCTCGAGTTGTACCGTCAAAAACACTCGGGCGACCAGAACGAGGTTTTTCATACAATGCTTCCAATCCTCGTTGTCTGAAGTCTTCTCAGACATTAAAAACAGTGACTCGGGAAACATCACTTTGCTCTATGATTTCCTCAAGCTTCAAGGGTTTAGGGTTATTTGTATCGCTTAGCAAGAGAATTCGAGCGCGTTTGTAGATGCGTGGTGTAGTTGAACCCTTAGTTGTGAGTTCTTCGAGTTTTTGACGATTTTCAACCGTTAATGTGATTGGGGTAAGACGTTTAGACATGAATACAGTATATCAATTTATTTAACACTGTACTAACGGGCTTAATTGCGTCTTCCGTCAGATTCTTTTGCTACGCCTTTGAACGGTTCGCCGTCCGACTTGCGATCCATGATTCGTCCGGTTTGGGTATCTCGCTTAACCCAAGTTTCACCTTGCTTAAACTGGGTGCGGTCTCGTACCGAGCCAATCCTGCCACCACCTTTTGCTCCATTGGTTGCCATCTTTTCACCTCCTTAACGGTTCTAACCAAAGCCTGTTACAAAAGTAGTACACTTTTGCTATGACCTAAACCGCTACAAAAACACTACACTATTGCATTGACCTATGTCAAGCACTTTTAGAAAGGGGTATACCATATGTCGTACTAAGTTAGTCGGAATACACAAGATACAAGGAGGAGAAAATGAAAGCAAAGAAGGTGGGGACATGACAGACCTGAGATTACTGTTCGCGCACAACATCACCCAAGCGCGAGAAAGCATCGGAATATCACAGGCGGAAGCAGCGCGGCGACTCGAGACAGACCGCCAGCGCCTAATCGGGATGGAAAAAGGCGAACGCCCAATAGATGCACAAATGCTGGTTCGCTTTGCGGAGGTGTACAACGTTGCTATAGCTCAACTTCTAGGCACAATCGGCACAGCTAAAAAGCCCGAACTGCTCGAGCCACGTTTTCGTGGACAGCCTAAACTCGAGTCAGAACGTACTGCAATTACAAAGTTTCAAGCATTTTGCTCTAATTATGCCAAACTGCTTGAAAAAACAGGTGATACCACGAAGCCTTTCAAGTCTTTTGAACTGGATGTAGCGGGTTCATCTCGAGCTAGGCGTTATGCTGTCGAAGCCGCCGCCGCAGAACTGCGTAAACTCTGGGATATTGGTGATGTCGCTCCTATTGGGCAAGATATTTTTCATTTGCTGACCGAGAATGGAGTCACTGTCTATAAAACCTTGATTCAAGAGGAAGGTTCTGTGTTGGCTGGAGCAAGTCTTAAACACCCAGTTATCGGAAGCGTTATTTTGGTGAATGTTCGGGATACACCGCAACGTCAGGTCTTTACTGCCGCTCATGAGCTTGGGCATTTGTTGTATCACTTTGATAACGCCGAGAGTAACGATATTTTCATCTCCAATAAACTCGAGCGTAACGCAGACGAAGACCTTGCTAACGACTTTGCCAGTGCCTTTTTAATGCCAAGCTCAGGGATTAAACGTCATCTGATGCGCCTTGGGGTAACGGCTGAAGAAGTCCAAGTCAAACACGTTATCTCTTTGCAGCGTTACTTTAATGTTAGTTATTTAGCCATGCTGTACCGTCTTAAAAAGCTGCAAATTGTTAAAGGCAATAGCCATTTTGCTGAACTTGAACAAGTCCGCCCAGTGGTCGAAGCTCGAGGGCTTGGTTATGAACTTGCAGAATGGGAATTTTCGTATGAGCCAAAGTTAAATCGTCCAGATGGGCTTCCAATGGACTTTGTGGCTCATGTTCTGCTTGCCGAAAAAAATGGTCTTATCAGCACCAATCAAGCTGCTAAGTACCTCGAGATGACATCCGAGCAGTACAATGCTTTTTTGATTCTTTACAATCAACATTTGGTTAAACGCGATGATCAACGCAATACTGACCGAGATGATGCCATAGCCATCAATGCCTAGGAGTACAGGTGAGCGGACACATATTTGATACTGGAACAATTCGTAACTTCTTGCTCACCGAATCCGAAGCTTTATTGCCGCAAATACTCGAGGAAAAACTGTTTTTTAGTACCATCATCAATCACGAACTCACCAAGGGCTCAAATGGTTTTTTAGATGCTCATGCCCAAGAAATCAAAGAAAGCAATACCTCGAGACTCAAGCAATATCAGGCTTGGCAAGAATTCGAGAAACGCCTCAAAAAAGCTAACTTTCAAGTGCTTGGTGTTAGTCAGGCAAAACAGCACGAAACAATGCTACGGTTTTTCGAGTGTTTAATAACCCAAGAAGACATGGATCAGGGCGAGGCGGAATGCTTCGCCCTTTCTGCCTTTAAGGGTCTAGCTTTTTACACCGACGATAACCAAGCACGGCGTATCATTGAAACCTATAATCAAGACCCCTCGAGCTTACAGTGTCCGCCTTACGGGGCAGACAGACCACCCCATCATCCTATTGTGTACCATTCAACAACTTGGCTTTTACTCGACGGTATCAGTAAAGCCATACTCACAAACGCCAAAGCAGAGGAAATCTTTTTTGCCATGCGAAGCGTTTGGGGTCGGCATCCACAAAAAACCTTAACTGAACTTAAAAATGATTCTCGGTTGTACTGGTAATAAAATTCTCGAGTTACAAGTTTTGCCAAATCCAAAGCTGTTTTATTCGTCCCACATGCACTCGAGTGCATAAATTTGACAAGACCTGCATAATCCCGTATGCTTATTTCTATCAGCGCCCGAATGTGGCGCATTTTTTATGTCTGCTCGACCAACTGATTTACCTTTTTGATTATTTCGGTACGAGGTATTTTCGTGTA
>JAYWHB010000525.1:0-8092 GCA_043777915.1 Deinococcales bacterium | reverse complement strand
AAGTCCGTGGGGTAAACATTTGTGGCTTAGCCCGTACCCACAAAAAAGACATTGAAACAGCCGCCAGAGCGCTTGATGTTGCCCAAAATTGGCGAATTCATACCTTTACCAGTGCCTCGGATGTGCATTTAGAATTTATGCTCAAAAAATCTCGAGCCGAAGTTCTCGAGATTTCGGACGAGATGGTGCGTTATGCCCGTACCTTCTGCGATGATGTCGAATTTAGCGCTCAGGATGTAATGCGAGCCGATTTTGACTTTGTGATTCAACTTTTTAATGTGGCAATCGAAGCAGGGGCAACCACAATCAACATTCCAGATACCACAGGCTACGGCACACCGCTCGAGTATGGGCGTTTAATTGCGCGTATCCGCGATGAAGTGGTGCGTGACCGTAATGTTTCGATTTCTACCCATTGCCATGACGACCTTGGTATGGCAGTGGCAAATAGCTTGGCAGCCGTCGAGAATGGGGCGACCCAAGTTGAATGCACAATTAACGGGATTGGTGAACGGGCGGGGAATACCAGTTTAGAAGAAATTGTCATGGCGCTCTATACAAGGGGCGATTACTACCAAGCCGAAACCAAAATCAACACCAAAGAAATTTACCGATTAAGCCGGATGGTCTCGAGGCATTCAGGGATGGTGGTACAACCCAATAAAGCTGTGGTTGGCGATAATGCTTTTGCCCACGAAGCTGGAATTCATCAAGATGGGGTCTTAAAAAACAAAGCCACATATGAAATCATGAATGCCGAATTGGTTGGACGCGAAGCCGGTGTGTTGGTACTTGGCAAACACTCGGGCAGAGCCGCCTTCAAAAAAGCCCTCGAGGATTTGGGCTACGATTTGCAGAACCCAATTGCTGACCACGGTTTAACCGAAGAAAGCGTTAATGTGCTGTTTGCTCGTTTCAAAGATATTGCCGACCGCAAAGGCGCAATTGGTACTGAAGAACTGCGAGCCTTGGTCGAAACCCGTGACCATAGTATCCCAGAACTATTTAAGCTCGAGAGTATCCAAGTGCTGAGTGGCACACATGTCGTGCCAACCGCCACCATTACCTTAGAAACCCCAAAAGGACCAATGCAGCACGCTTCTAGTGGCGATGGACCCGTGGATGCAGCCTACAAAGCCATCAATCATTTGGTGGGTGTCTACCCAACGCTCGAGTCCTACCGTATTGAAGCGGTGACCGAAGGCGGCGAGGCGCTAGGCGAAGTCAGTATTCGCGCTCGAGTCGGCGAAATTATTTACAGCGGCAACGGGGTCAGCACCGATATTGTCGAAGCCAGTGCGAGGGCTTGGTTGGAGGTTATAAATGCCAGTCTAGCCAATGTTGGGGTCAAAAAAGAAGCGATTACAGCGATTTAGTGATGCAAAACGTTATTATTTATTTAATTGGTTACTTTGGTATTGGTAAGTACAGCATTGCCAAAAGCCTTAGTGAACTCGAGAAT
This sequence comes from Deinococcales bacterium, assembly GCA_043777915.1. Lineage (GTDB taxonomy): Bacteria > Deinococcota > Deinococci > Deinococcales > JAAFIG01 > JAAFIG01. The sequence continues at coordinate 6,630 of JAYWHB010000525.1, read as the reverse complement.
GTTAAGGTTATCGATAATCATTACATCATCAATCCAGTGTATGCCCTAATGGAAGATAAAGGTGCTGTTTCAGACCAAGCATTGGCTCAAGTTTGGTCTGAAGTGCTTCAGGTACGTCAAGCAATTTTGAGTGTAATCCAAAATTTCACGTCTCGAGCGCATAATTATGTTTTTACTGATGATTTAGCCAATGACGAAGGCAGTTACCAAGATTACAAAGCGATTCTTGAAGTTGCAAATACCAGAAAAGCCATTTTTGTTCCTGTAATACTGCGTTGCGAATTAGAGGAATACTTACGCCGAGTTAGCAATCAAAATCGTTCTGAACGAATGAAAGATACGAATGTTGTTCAAGCTAAGATTCATCATCAAGCAAATCAACTATTTAGTTCACGGCATCTAAACGAATTGATTTTAGACATCACAGACCTCGAGCCTATGCAAGCTGCTGTACTGATTATGCAGCATATTGAAAACCTAAGTCCGAACGATCAATGTCCAAGCGGCGGCACTGATTCCAGCGCACCACAAAAAGTCGTAAATCAAATCGCCAAGGATTGAAGCATTAAGCAGAATCAAAATCAAACGCCCAAGGCTTGCCAACATAAAGACAATGGAGAGTTGTCGGATTGTACTGGCAAGCTGGTTGTCTTTAAGAATAAAGTGCTGCATGGTAAAAATCGTAGTGACTAAACAAGCCACAAAAAAGAAAACCAGTTGAAAAATCTCAATTTTTTTGAAAAGAATCAGTCCACTGGTCAGCATTCCAGCGATTAAAAAACTGGTCATGACCACCATCAAGGGCTGCATTTTTTTGTATAAGCCTTGGCGGTAAAGTGCAAAAGGCAGGGCAATCGAAAAAGCCGTGACCAGAAAAGAACCTAAGTATTGAAAAGGTCGTCGCCAAGAAAGCCACTGGTTTGGGTCGGTGTTGGTGATGAGTGCCGCACTGAGGTTGCCGTCACCAATGCCAATCGAAAGTAAAGCTAGACCTAAGCCAGTCACCGTCAAACGCAAGGCACTTGGTAATTTTTTAGACAGCACAATCAGCATGGTTGCGCCAAGTAAGTCAAATAAAAATACCGATAAAGTACGCGTATAGGATTGCGATAAAGCCCCAAATAACCAAAGCAACCACAGTAAACTTGCCACCGATAAGTACAATTCGCCTCGAGATGATGTTTGTGAAGAAGAAGAAAAGTCCATGAACTTTTATTTTAAGAGGCTGGCTGGCTTATGTTGCCATGCAAAAGGATGGGTTTATATAACGCTTTTTTGTTTTAACACTGAAAAAGTGTTATGCTTTCATATGTCCAATCCACTTTTTTTTGAACCAGACCAACAGCAGCAAGATATTCTTAAAGTTCTCAAAGACTTTTTGCGCCGCGAAGTGACCCCAAGCGCTGCCTCTCGAGACCAGACCCATGAATTTCCGTTTGGCATTGTAGAGCAACTGGGGACAATGGGCATTATGGGAGCGCAAACCCCCGAGGAGTACGGCGGTAGTGCCTTATCAAGCACCACCTTTGCGCGGCTGCTCGAGGAAATCGCTGCGGCTGATGGTAGCCTTGCGCTGACGGTGGCTTCACACAATTCGCTCTGCATAGGGCATCTTTTAGTGGCTGGGTCGGATGCCCAAAAAGCCAAGTATTTGCCCGATTTAGCCAGTGCCAAAAGCCTTGGGGCTTGGGCTTTAACCGAACCCAGCAGTGGCTCGGACAGTGGTGCAATGCAAACGGTTGCCAAAGAAGTGAGCGGCGGGTTTGTGCTAAACGGCAGCAAAATTTTTATCACCCAAGGCAGTGTCGGCGGCACATATGTGATTAACGCCCGCACCGACCCGCCGCAAGATAATAAGAGCAAAACCGATGGTCTAAGTGCTTTTGTGATTCCTCGAGACACAAAGGGCTTAAGTATTGGACGAAAAGAAGAAAAACTGGGTCTGAATGCCTCGGACACCGCCATGCTGCACTTTGAAGAGATGTTTGTACCCGACGATGCACTGCTAGGCACAAGGGGACAAGGTTTTAAGGATGTGATGCGGGTTTTGGACGGCGGACGAATCGGTATTGCTGCCATCAGCATCGGACTGGCTCGAGCCGCGCTTGAAGCCAGCAGCAAATACGCCCTCGAGCGCCAACAATTTGGTAAACCGATTGCTGAATTCCAAGGTATTGCTTTTAAGATTGCTGAAATGTCCACCAATCTCGAGGCAGCCCGTTTATTGACCTTAAGAGCGGCGGCGCTTCGGGATGCCAACCGCCCCTACACTTTAGAAGCTGCCCAAGCTAAATTCTTTGCTTCTGAAGTCGGTGTGGCAGCCTGTGACCATGCGATTCAAATTCATGGTGGATATGGCTACATCAAAGAATACCCAGTCGAACGCTACTGGCGCGATGCCCGTTTAATGCGAATTGGCGAAGGCTCGAGTGAAATTCAACAAATGATTATTGCCAGAGAATGGTTACGGCAGTACAAGTGGGCAGGAAGGTGAAGGGCAAATGGCGAAAGGCATCAACTTAAGAGAAAAAGCCTTTTGGCACGCAAAAAATCACAGGCAGTCAGCCCCTCTCCCGACTCGCTTAGGCTCGTCACCCTCCCCCAAAACGCTTCGCTGGGGGAGGGTTTAGGGTACGGGGTTTTATCTTTCATAACCTTAAAAAGTGCTTCTGGAAAAGCGTTTTTGGGTTTTTAACCCAAAAACTAAAACAAAAAACAAACCGAATAACCCTCTCCTGCGTTCTTTTGCGGGAGAGGGTGACGAGCTTGCGAGTCGGGTGAGGGTTGGAACGCGATATGGACAATTCATTGTGTGTAATAGGTTTTGTTGTTCTGCACTATAGAATTCTTTAAGTTGATGCTTATAGGCGAAAGAAACTGGAAGGTGTGCTTAAGCCGGTGTTTTCCTCTTTTCTCTTTTCTCTTCATCACGTAGTCTATAGCCATGAAAAGATTATGGTTTGCAATTACGCTTCTGGCTGGTGTTGCCTTAGCCCAAAGTGTGCCGCCCGAAGTGACTTGGTTACGCGAGAATGTGATTCCATTAAAAACGGTAGAAGCAAATAATGGTTTTGCTGACCTCGAGCCAGTCTCGGCTTTGGTTGCTGAGGCGCGAATTGTTGGGCTGGGTGAGGCAACCCACGGCACTCGAGAATTCTTTTTGGCAAAGCATCGCTTGCTCGAGTTTCTAGTAAGCAAACACGACTTTAGGGTTTTTGCGATGGAAGCAAATTGGGCAAGCAGTTTTGCCTTAAACGAGTATGTGCTTGGTGGGAATGGTGATGCCAGAAAATTATTGCAGCAGTACGCCAAAATCATGTGGGCTTGGCGAACCGAAGAAGTGCTTGGTTTAATCGAGTGGATGCGGGTTTATAACCAAAGCACCACCCAAAAAATTACGTTTACGGGTTTTGACATGCAAGAACCTGTGCCAGCCGTAGATTGGCTGGTGGGTTGGCTCGAGACCAGTGCTAAAGACCAAGCCACCAGAACTGACGAGTTACTAAGCTGTATTCGCTTTTCCTTGGGTAACATTCTTAGTGTGGCACGTTACAGCGCCACTGGTGAAAACGGCGCGAAACGCTGCGCTGTGCAAATAGAAACGGTACGACGGATTTTACAAAATCGGCGCACTAATTTTAAGCCAAACGAATACCAAACTGCCCTGCAAATGGTGCGGGTTCTCGAGCAAGCCAATGCTTATTACAAAGCCCGTTTTGTGACTCAGGATTTACTTGAAGCCGTGACTATCCGCGATGCTTTTATGGCAGAAAATGCGGCGTGGCTCGAGAAAACCAGCAAACAAAAAGTTGTCACTTGGGCGCATAACGGGCATGTGACTTTTAATCCAAAGATGCACTTTGGCTGGAAACCAATGGGGGCGTATTTGCGAGAACAGTACCAAGATAAGTACCGCGTTTGGGGATTTGCCTTTTTTGAAGGCAGTTTTTATGCCCAACTGCTCGATGCCAACGACCCAGCCCGTACTGTCGCGGCTGCCATGCTTGGTTTAGCCGCTAACCCCAGTGTGCAACGTGTGCCTAATCCAGGTATGGGCAGTTATGAGGTTTTATTTCGAGCCACCAATATCCCGATTTTTATGCTCGATTTGCGCCGCTCGAGTACGGCGGCTGGGGCTTGGTTAAAAAAAGCCAGACGCTTACAGATTGTCGGGCAGAATTTACCACCTTTTCGTGAACCCGAACCCGATTGGTACAGTTACGAAGCGGTACTCCCAAACGACTTTGATGCCATTATTTACATTGATAAAACAAGCCCCAGCACACCACTATAAAGAAACCCCGCTTGGGGCGGGGTTTCTCGAGCCAAGGTTTTAGAACTTAAAAAGTAAATCAAGTGGTGCAGCCGCTTTAAGCACTGGGTTGGTAAAAGATTTACTGAGCAGTGCCACAGAATTTATGGTTGCTGTGCAGGATTTATTTAAGTTCTGTAAGTCTCGACTGTTTGTGGGTACAAAAGAGGCTGTTCCGCCTGAATAAGTTGCCCCTTGAGCTTGGATACTTGCACCGAAAACACAGTAGTAGTTTCCATTTGTTCCAGCCATTAAAAATACTTTGAAACCATTGTCAATAAAGGCTACTGCTTGCCTTGAAACTCCACTCTGCATGGCTGTTCCTGTTGGGTCATTATCAGAATCGAGTTTTGTAAAATTGATTACCCAAGGTGCAAGTCCGTCAATGCTGACAGTCCACACTTGCCCTGGTTTTGGCGGAAAACTGGCAGTAAGTTGAACAACAGGCAAAACTGGAGGGGCTTGGATGTTGCTATCCGAAGTAATCGTGGCAACACAGGCTTTATTTAAGGGAGAAGCATTTTGAGTATCACTCGGTGCGTTAAATGCCAGACCACCAATTAAACTCGAGCCACTGACCTGAACTATATTTGGGAAAATACAGTAATAGACAGCGTTGTTAGCATCATAAACTTGGAAGTAACGTCGTCCACTTTGGGGAGTAAAAGCAAAAGCTGTTTTGGTTACACCATTTTGCGTAGCCGTACCTGTTGGGTCGTTATCGGAATCGAGTTTGGTAAAGTTGATTGTCCACGGTGCGAGTCCGTCTATGGTCAGTGTCCAAGTCTGCCCCGGTTTAGGTGGAAAACTGGCGGTCAGGGCTTGCGGAATAACAGGTGGTTGAATTGGTTGATTACCAGCCAATTGGACACTCGAGCCAAAAGCAGCCACACAAGAGGTATTTAAGGCAGTAAAGACATTATTGCCACCATTGGGATTACGAGCCGAGCGCCCAGAACGCCCGCCAACAAAGGCATTGCCACTGACTTGTAAACGGTCAAAATCGCAAAAAAACGAACCGCCCGAGTTATCAGAGGCAATCATTTGAAAACGGTAAACTTTATTGGACATTTGAAACGCCCAAGTCTCGGTTTTAATCCCGTTTTGAATAGCATTTCCAGTTGGGTCGTTGTCTTCATCAAGTTTGGTAAAGTTTAACGTCCACGGCGCAAGCCCATCCAAAACTACTGTCCAAGTTTCATTGGGTTTTGGCGGAAAGTTCGGAGCGCCAACAGGATTATTGGTGACGGGTTGCACAGGCTGAGGATTGACTGGCAATGGTGGTGGCTGACTTGTACCCGTTGGATTGGTATTGACAGGGACGACCACGGGGGCGGTAAAACCCGTGCCAAGTTGGGTTGTCCAAGGTTCACCAAAACCACGTACATTTTGCGTAATCATCTGTGAACCAAGCACCAAGGGTCTGCCCAAGGGTTGCCGAGTGTTGTTATTACCAGACACACCCGCACTATGCACCGCAATCAGTTCGCCGCGTAAATTGTAAATCCCACCACCAGAACCGCCAGGACCCGAGAGCGCATCGTGTTTCATTAAGTTGCGATTTTCTAAAAAACCATTAACGCTGCCACTCGAGACGGTGATGGTTTCGGATGTGCCGTTAATGTCTGGGAAACCAAAATTAAAAATTCGTTCACCAATCCGCACTGCATTAGAATCTCCCAGAGGAACAGAAGGAAAACGAGTTCCGGCTGGTACTGGATTGCCACGTAAATCGGTAGAAACTTGCACCAACGCCAAATCTACATTCGGCAGACGGGCAATCACCCTGCCGATGTACCGTGGCTCTGGCGACTGGTCTTCGTTTTTCATCATTGAAATCCGAAGGACTGGACAAAGTTGATTGTTGGTCTCATTGGCAACCACATGATTATTGGTAAGTATAATTCCTTCGCGTCCAATAAAACTTCCCGAGCCTTGCCAGAGTCCCTTTCCTGCCGAATCAAAGCAAACGAACTGAACCGAAGCCTTAATAATCGCATCAAAATACTCTGGTGGCAAATTCTGAGCCTGAGCCGCACTCCCTACCAGTGCAGCCGCACCCAAAACGATTTTCGACAACCATCCCCTCATATAAAACCTCCATTGAAATTCGCCTATCATTGTAAACCCATTTTACGTTTTTGACCTTAAGCCAACCTTCATTTTAGAGCCTCCGAAAGAATGGAAAATTATCGTTAGCACAGGACAGACACAGGGGTCTGTCCCTACAAAAAGGGCATAAAAATGTATTTTGTAGGGGCGAACCCCCGTGTTCGCCCTGCTTTTCTGATATTCGGTTCTAGGATTTTGGACTTTTC
>JAYWHB010000524.1:0-8095 GCA_043777915.1 Deinococcales bacterium | reverse complement strand
AGACTATATTACTAAAAAAATCCCCGAGGTCATTGGCAACGATGCCCTTAAAATTGCCCAGATGGTTGGTCCAAAGCACTTAAAAATTTTGGCGGTTCGTGGTTTTGACCAAACCGAGATTTATCCTGGTTTTATTCGGGAATTTAATCAGGATACACCCAGTTTTGCAGTCTTACAAACCCAAAAACCCGTAATTATTGAAAATATCAATCAACTGAACGACGAATCAAAAGCATGGTTCAACAATGCCCAAATTCGCAGTGCGGCTTTTTTTCCGCTCAGCACACACTATGGTGTTTTTGGTGAAATCTGCGTTGGCTTTAAGCAAGATAACCCGCGACAAGCCGACCACGACGTGGTTTTGATGGTCACAATCAGCAAAATGATTGCCCGAAATATTGAACGGGTTTTATTATTTGGTGAATTACAGCAACTTAATCAAAGCCTAGAGCAACAAATTATTCACCGCACCAACGAATTGCGTAACCGCACCCAAGAACTCGAGGCATTTGTGTTTTCGGCTTCGCATGATTTACGCGCTCCGCTCAGCATGATGCTGGCTGCCAGCCGGCGGATTCGTGAACAAACCGAAAAAACCAGTGTTCTAAGCCGCGTGGCTGACTCGGTTCAGGATGCCGCCGAGCGAATGAACCAGATGCTCAATGTGATGCTCGAGTTAGCCCGAGGCGAAAAGTCAGAGGTGCATGGTTTGGTCAATGTCAATAAAATTATCCAGCAAGTTCTTGACAGCTTAGAAACCCAGATAACCGAGCGTAACGTTCAGGTTACTGTGGGATTTGATTGTCTGCAACTTTTTTTTGGTGAATCAGAACTTTACCAAGTGCTACAAAACATCTTGCAAAACGCAGTTAAATTTGCTGGGGCAAACAATCAGACTCCTTTTGTAGACATCAAAGTGACAGAAAACCAGCAAGGCACATGGCTCGAGATTAGCAATAACACCCAACCACTACCAGAAGCCAGTTTAGCGCGTTTATTTGATTTATTTTACACCTCAGATTCACAACAAGGCATGGGGATTGGTTTAACCATTGTCAAACGAATTATAGAACGTTATGGCGCTCGAGTATGGCTTGAAGCAGACGATCAGTTTCGGGTACATCTCTGGTTTCCAAAACCCTAAGTCCTGAAATAACTTCCCGATTTGGAAATGATGAAACATCGTTTCCAAGCAGGACAGACACAGGGGTCTGTCCCTACAGAATCCATAAAAATACATCAGGTAGGGGGCGACCCAGCCCGTCAGGTGCATCTTTAGGGTCAAGAACGGACCCCCGTGTCCGCCTTGTGACCAATTGTATGTTTTTAGTCTAATTGAAATCGGGAAGCGCCCAAAGCCCGAAGGTGCTGCTTCAGGGGCAAGAAGTTATTCTTAGACAGTTCCTAAAAGCGTAGAACTTGGTTTTGCCCAAAAAAACTGACCTTGATTTGCTTTAAGCGCCCACCGAGTTGCGGGACTTGCCATTTCAGTTTTCCATCTTTTAGGTAAGCCAGACTTTGATGCACGATTTTTTCAGTCCATAGCGTGATGTTCATTGGTGTACCATCGTCTAAAATTGCCCCAATTGAGTCTCGGATCACCGAACTATAAATAAAGTCTTTTTTACGCCATACCCGCCAAGTTGTGGTACGAGGAGTCTCGATTAAAAAACCTGTTGCCGAACTTAAAAGTTTTTCGCTGCGGGTGTACAACAAAAAATTTCCAACAGGCAGATAAAGACTCATTTTGGCACTGGCGGCTGAACGCACCAATGAACGCACCATAAAAAAGTTCCAAGTCAGTGCTTGAATACTCGAGAATTCGACGGCTGAACCTTCGACGGCTGGGTTGCCAAATTGGTCTTGGGCGTTTCGTAAACTCAAACTCAGGTCGTCTCGAGTGGCGCTGTTCAAACTGCTTGGACTTAAACTAAAATTGGCTTGGGTGGTTGCCCCAGATAATAAATCTACCTCCGAGCGTTCGGCAAAAGCAGTTGGGGTTTGTGCCGAAATACGCAGTAAGCCCGTGCGACGACCGACTGGAAGCCATGTCCAAGCCACCAAATGTTGGCTACGAATTGTTTGCTTTTGTGGCTGACCACTTGGCAACAAGGTGGTCACGGTAATTGGCGCATCACTGACATTACCCTGAGCGTCAAGTGGGTGCATGACCAAGGCTGGTGGGCGGGACGTGTCTAACCTGACGGCTCGAGCGCCGACATTAAGTTTTAAGGGATGAATCGGGGCTAGGGCAACCCGAGTTAATTGTCCTCGAGCCAGATATTCGGCTATTTTTACACGGTACAAAATTAAGCCCGCTCGTTGGTATAAAAAAAACATCGTTTGCTCGGCTTGTTTAAGTGTTTTTGCCTTCTGAACAATAATTCCTGCCGAAGTCTCAATCCATACGCTTATCGGCAAGTTTTCTGGAAAGACTGAACCATTTGGGGCAGTTAGGCGAATGCGTAACCCATTGGCTTGCAATTCGGTGCTTAATTGCGGATAAAAACCGAGGAAAACCGACACTGAGACCGCTTGAAAATAAAAAAAACCCACCAAACCAAAAATTAAACACCCCATTCCTACAACAAAAAACTTCATGGTGTCCCACCAAAAGCCTGCATTTGTACACGGTATTTAGAAAACTTCCAGCCGACCAAAGGCGCACTCAAAGATTGAGGTCGTGATTGGGTTTTAACATCAAAAACAGTATCCACTTCGCTTAGGTTTCTTTTGGCTTTAATCAGCCGGTACCTTTGAGGCAACGAAACAATCAATTCTCGTTCGATGGTTTGATGGGCTTGGATTTGCTCTGGAATCGTTTGAACATCCAGCCAAGCCAGTCCGGTTGTATCGTAAAAGCTAATTAAGGCTCTGGGTATAACCACATTTTTGGCTGAAACATTAATGATTTGAGTCTTAAAACCTAAAATCCCATTGGGTCGAACCCAAATGGCTAAGGGACGCTGTAAATCAATTTGTGTGACCACGGCTTTGGCGGCAATTTCAAAATCCGATGGTGCAGCCACGCCTAAAAAATCCAATCGGAAGGCTGTTCGTTCTCCGGGCAATAATTTATGAATCATTTCAAGACCAACATTATTTTGGGTCAAAACCCGACCTTGCTGGTCACGCAAAACCACTGTGACCGTACAATCGGCTGGTCGTGCATCAAGGTTTTCAAGTTCGCCTAAAACCGTGTAAACCACTTCCCCTGTTGGTTTAATCCAACGAATCAAACGCTCATTAGAAATCTGTAATTGTGGGCGATCAAGAATGTCCCTCGCATCGCTGGTGGCAGTGGTCAAACGCCGTGGAGCGCGGTAATACTCGAGTGTTGGGTCAGTTGTAAATCTTTGCGATGAGCGTGTTTTTAAGAGTGGAGCTTGTTTAATTTTCCATCCTTGGTCGGTTTTGGCTAATTGATGGGTTACAGTTTGCGAGTATGAAGATAAACCGGTCATCCAAGTTAAATCGGCTTGCACCACTGCTTGGGTTTGATTGATTCCAAGCAACTTGGTACGAATTTTCTCGAGTTTAGCGTAATTCACCAATAACCCCCCCTGCACTGAGCGGTCTAGCAAATAACGTTCTAATGTCAACCCATTCTGGGCGGCAATTCGTGTGTATGACTGGGTAAAACGCCCAAAATCAATATCGTCCCAGTATTTGTAAACAGTATTTTCTGGGGTATCTCGAGGCAAAGAAAACCAAACCAAGCACCCGACAAAAAACCCAAGGCAACCAAGCGCAATCACTCGGTAACGTCGCACTGAGACTGATAAAGGTTCAAAACTCAGAAATCTTGTGATTGGAAGGTGTTCTAAAAAAATATCTGGGCTTGCGTCTTGCTTTAAGTAGCGCAAAAAACGCTTACCAATTTTATAAGTATGAAAGAATAACAACTGTTGTTTAATCGGTTTTTGAAACAACAGAAAAATAGTCGTTAAGACCGCTAAAAATGGCAAACATCCCCAGAGTAAACGTTGCCATAAAGAAATCGTTGGGCGTGGCAAACGCTCTGGTAGTGGTGCAATATCTTCGCGCTCCCAGACCATAATGCCATTCTCGAGCCGCACGACTTTATGCCAGCCATTAAAATATAATAATGGATCGTAAAAAGTGTCATTTGAAAAAACAAATTTTAAGTTAAAACGCTCTGGGTAAATTATAAAGTCTTCCAGACTGCCTAAGCCCGGGACTCCTGTGTATTTTGCACCATCCAGCCGTTCGACTGGGGTACTGGTCAATTCTATTAACCGCCGTGCCGAATGATAATTGCCATCGGGGGTCAAGGCTCTGGTATTTGCCGAAAGCCACGCCATTTGGTCGCCAAAACCAAGGGTCAGATACCGGTAACGCCAATGCTCATCTTTTTCAATAAATTGGGTGATTGGTTTCATGTTGATTGGCTCGGGTTGAAACTGACGTAAGCGGGTCAAGCCTGAAATAAAAACAGCAATTGCGACTGTCGAAATAATCCCTGTTGCCAACAAAAATAAGCGTATCCGTCTGCCCCAATTGGCATCAAGCCATTTTTGTAAATTCCCGTGCAGTAAACTTTCTAGTGCCATTCCCGCAAAAGGCAAAGTTAGAATCGTTGCCCAAAAAGTAAATCGCTCGAGGGTTAAAATATCAAAGGCACTGCCCAGAATCAATTTAGGTATTGGGGTTGTACCTCCAGTTCCTAAAATGGTTAATAACAGTAAGCTGGCTGATAAAGTCCAGCGCCAAGTGCTAAATCCCTTATAAAGTGCATACGGTAAAAAAATAAAAGAGCTTGCCCAAGGAATAACAAAAAACATCATCCCTGCATTAAGGTTGATTAAGAAATTATCTCGGCTAGCATGAGGAATTGGCGTTTGGGTAATCGGGTCATTGCGCGACCACAACCAATACGGCAAGACCATCAAGATGAGTAAACAAGCAATCAAGAAAAGCAATAACCCGGCTCGGTAACTGCGTGGCAACATTCGGTAAACTATCTTTTGTTTATTTTGTGGCTCAAGTGGACGTTGCTGCTTACGGGCTTGTAGCCAGTACGTTAAAATTAAGGGCATAACAAAAAAAACGCTGCCAAACAAGGTCGTAACATGATGGGCTGTGGTGGTAACAGCAAAAAGTCCCAAGGCTTTTAAGAGGTCTTGGTGCTTACCAAAGCGAAGGTAGCTAATCACAAATGGTTGTGCATTCAGTAAAAGCCCCAACGATAAAATGGTTGGCAATTGTCCAAAAACATGAACCGTTTGTACCAAACTGCTCGAGATGGCAAGTAAGGCACAAGCATAGCCAGCCGCTCGGGTTGAAACAAAAAGCTGGGCAAAACGGTATAAACCAAGCACAAAAATCAAGAGCGCCGATAACTGAACCACCACAAAAGCAGCCCGTAAATCAAGCAGCCAACTTAAAGCACCGATTAACTGATGCCCAAGTGGTGGATATGAAAAGACGGTAAATCCGGTATACCAGCGCGGTTCCCACGGGTCAAACCAAGACTGTGCATAATGAGACCCGAAAAAAATATGAATAATCGCGTCATAGGTGCGGTAAAAACTTTGGTTAATCAATAAAGTTCCATGAAAAAGTAAAACTATTAAAATAGAAGTAATAAAATACAAATGTTTACGGGTCAGATAAATCATATTTTTTAATCTCTTGTAAAACTTGGTCCCTAGAAAAAGGTTTGGTTAAAAAACCATTAACACCCAATGCTTTGGCATAGATTTCCTCAGAGAGTTCACCTTGGGCGCTAATCATCACAATCGGTATTTTAGAAAATTGTCGAATATTTTTTAAGAATTGTAAACCACTAAAAGGCTGCATATTCAGGTCAGTAAAAATAAGAAAAACATTGTGGTGGAAATTTTTTAAGGCTTCATCTGGATTGGCATACAGTTCTACCGAGTAACCAAAAGATTCGATAATATGTTTCATCAAAATACGGATGCACAAATCATCATCTAAAACAAAAATGACCTTATGGGTTTTCATTTGTTGAAATCCAATTGATTGATATTCTTGTTTTCAAGACGCTGATATTTTAGACCACTGGCTAAATCGTGAATAATTCGCACCCCATAACCCCCAATTCTTAACTCGCCTAGTGGGGCAGCTTTCCGAGTGGTCAAGTCAAAAGCAATGCCATCGTCAGTCAGTGTAATTTGCCAATGTTGCGGTTGTTCAATAATCTCGAGGTGTAAATTTTTTGCTTGACCGTGAAGCATTGCATTGGCTGCCAATTCATGGATTACCAAAGCGATTTGGGCATTTTTAACCCCAGAGCCAAGCAGAAAATCGGCAATTGGCGCAAGTGATTTGGTTTCCCCAATAAATTGAGCTTGTGTGGGTTGAGATTGTAGAAATTGGGTGCGTTTCAATTGAGTTTTTCACCGCCTTCTTGAACAAATTGGTCTGGCACATGCTGCACAGTAATTTGCTCTGGCATATCCTGCACAGTAATTTGCTCTGACACATACTGCACAGCAACTTGGTCTGGCACATACTGCACAGCAACAACACAAACATCATCTTGAATTTTCCAGTCCCGTAAGGAAGTGCGAATTTTTTCGATCACCTCACTGGGCTGACGGCAACCTTGCAACAAATAGATTAAGCGATCTTCGCCGTACAAAGTATTTATTTGGCTGGCTTCGGTCACACCATCTGTAAACATCACCAAAATATCTTGGGGTTCTAAACAAACCCGAGTTAATGCCAAGTTACCAAGCGGCAAAACCCCAAAAGGCATACTGCTGGCAGGTAAGCGCCGCACCGTCCCTGAAGCATTCAAAATTAAGGCGGCTGGATGCCCCATATTCAGATAACCCATTTCACCATTGCCAAAAAATCTGGCGGCAAACAAAGTACAAAACATTCCAGTACGGGTAAAATCGGCAAAAAGCGCTTGCTCGAGGGCAAGACTTGGCATTGCTTGGCGCAGTGCGACTTTGGTGGCAGCTTGAAACATTCCCGAAAGCATTGCCGCCGCTAAGCCTTTGCCACTGATGTCACCAACCACGACCCATTCGCCATCTGCCAAATAAAAATCCCCACCCACTTCACGGGCAGGTTCGTACCAGGCTTGCCAAAGATGTTGGGTCAGTTGCCCTTGGCGTTCGAGCATGATTGTACGCCAAAGCTGCGAGGCAAGGCGTTGCTCATGTTCTTCAAGGGCGATTCGGTGTTGTTCACGGCGAGACTCGAGACTGCGATGCAAACCTGTAATCAAACGCCCAAGGGTTTCGGCAATTTTTCGTTCTGGCGCACCAAAATCGCGTTCCCGACCCCAAAAGGCACTCCAACCATCTTGGAATGGCACAATTAAAGCGGGGCGCATCATAATTACCTGATGTGCCGCTAATTCGCTTAGCCAACGCGGTACTGGTGTCAAATTTTGACCAGCCACGCAAAGGGCGGCTTGCTCTGCGCCAAAAGCACGGCGGGCTTCCTCGAGAATCGGCAAGACATCCTCGAGTGTTTCACAACTGGTGATGTGCTGTACGGCTCGTTCCAAAAAAACAATCTGATCAAAGCTATCAGCCAGAGTGCTGGCTAAAGCATTGATTTCAACTGCGTGATCATTCATGCAGCCACCGGTTCAAACAAAAAAATCTGATCGAGTTTGGTGACTTCAAAAATTAAACGCACTGCGTCCTGTGGGTCACGCAAAGTCAGCAATGCCCCAAGTCGGTGGTAAACACTAATCAGGGCTGCCAAGCCACGTGAATCTATAAAAATAACTTGGGCTAAATCAACCACCAAGCGTCCGTTGAGCAGCGCCGCCGCTTCGGAAAAGGCTTGGGTAGTATGGGCATCAAAACGCCCCGAAAGGTACATGACGGTTGTTTCTACTTCGGTTAGGGTTTTAATTTCCATATTGTACCTCGGGTTGTGCTTGGGTTTGGAGTTTTAATTGTTGGAATTGAGCCAAGTATAAATCGGCAACTTCGGAAATCAGTAAACCACTCGAGGCTTGGTGATTATGTAAACCAAGGGCTGTGGCATATTCGCGGTTCTCTAAAACCCGCCATAAGGCTTGGGCAAGGCTTGTGGCATCGCCAGCCTGAAAAAACTCGGCTTGGTAGCCCTCGCATTT
>JAYWHB010000523.1:0-8105 GCA_043777915.1 Deinococcales bacterium | reverse complement strand
AGAATCGTATTTTACGGGCTACCGAAAAACCATTCGTCAAGCCGATGAAATCATTCAAGCGATTCGTATTCCTTTGCCACTAGCCCAAACCGCCAAATTCTATAAAATCTCCAAGCGCAAAATGGATGACATCAGCAGCGTATCGGTTGGCATTGCCCTATGGCTTGAGAATAATGTGGTGCAAGAGATTAAAATTGGACTTGGTGGCGTGGCAGCCACACCAATTCGGGCGCTCGAGACGGAAAAACTTTTGCTTGGTCAGCCGTGGAATCTCGAAAACGTAAAATCTGCCGCTCAACTCATGGCGACTTCCGGTACACCCTTAGATGACCACCGAGCCAGTGCTGCCTACCGAAAAGCCATGCTCGAGCAACTCATGCTTAAATTCTTTGCCGAGGTAAATCTATGAGCTTGCGTCCTGTAGGTCAATCTATTTCGCACGAGAGCGCCGCTTTACATGTCACTGGGCAAGCCCTATACACCGATGACCTTGGCGGACGCTTAAGCAATTTGCTTCATGCTTACCCCGTACAGTCGCCCCATGCCCATGCTCGGGTGGTGCGTCTCGAGCTTGCAGCCGCGCTGGAGATAGCAGGAGTGGTGCGGGTACTTACCGCATCCGATGTGCTTGGGGTCAATGACGCGGGGGTAAAGCACGACGAGCCACTTTTTCCAAGCGAAGTGATGTTTGTCGGTCATGCTGTTTGTTGGGTTTTAGCAGATTCGCTCGAGGCAGCCCGTCTTGGAGCAGCAGCCGTGCAAGTCGAGTATGAAATTCTGGAGGCAGTCATTACCCTGCAAGATGCGGTTAAACTCGAGTCTTTCCAAGGTAATTTGCAATTACTCCAACGCGGCGATGTTGCCAATCTCGAGAATTCTGCTCATGTTTTTAGTGGTGAATTTGAAATCGGTGGGCAAGAACACTTTTACCTCGAGACCCACGCTTCGCTGGCTACTATAGATGAATCTGGTCAGGTTTTTGTGCAGTGCAGCACCCAGCATCCCACCGAAACCCAAGAAATTGTTGCCCATGTTCTGGGCTTACCAAGCCACGCCGTGACTGTCCAGTGTTTACGCATGGGCGGTGGTTTTGGCGGCAAGGAAATGCAGCCACATGGCTTTGCGGCGATTGCGGCACTCGGCGCAACCCTGACAGGGCGACCTGTGCGTTTGCGTTTGAATCGCACCCAAGACATGACCATGACGGGTAAACGCCATCCGTTCTTGGCGCATTGGAAAATTGGTTTTGATAGCAATGCTAAAATTCTAGCACTCGAGGCGGAATTGTTTTCTGACGGTGGTTGGAGTTTAGATTTATCTGAACCCGTACTGGCAAGAGCGCTTTGCCATATAGACAACGCCTATTTTATTCCCAATATCCGAGTTGTCGGGCGGGTCTGCCAAACCAATAAAACCTCACAGACGGCGTTTCGGGGATTTGGCGGACCTCAAGGGATGCTGGTGATTGAGGATATTCTGGGGCGAGTCGCACCACTTTTGGGTCTGGAGTGCGAAGAATTACGCGCTAAAAACTTTTACCAAGCAGGTCAAACCACACCTTATGGGCAACCCGTCAAAGATTCAGACCGCATGACTCGAGTTTGGCAAACACTTCTCGAGAGCAGCGATTTTTACAAGCGTCAACTCGAGATTGCCGAATTTAACGCCAACCATCCAAATCAAAAACGCGCCATCAGTATCACCCCAGTCAAGTTCGGTATTGCCTTTAATTTTACGGCGTACAACCAAGCTGGCGCGTTGGTGATGGTTTATAAGGATGGCAGTGTGCTGATTAACCACGGCGGTACAGAAATGGGACAGGGTTTACACACCAAAATGCTGCAAATTGCGGCGACTGCGCTGGGTGTGAATCTCGAGAAGGTGCGGCTTGCGCCGACCCGAACCGATAAAGTCCCGAATACCAGTGCCACAGCCGCCTCGAGCAGCACCGACTTAAATGGTGGGGCGGTCAAGAATGCTTGTGAACAAATAAAGTCTCGCCTTGCCCTAATTGCCTCGAGCCGATTTGCGGTGCATCCAGATGATGTCTGCTTCTCGAGTGGGAAAGTGTTTCCGATTGGCTACCCGCAAAAAGCCGTTGCTTTTGCCGAAATTGTTTCAGAAGCCTATTTTAAGCGGGTTTCGCTGTTTGCTTCTGGTTTTTTTCGCACCGAAGGTCTGCACTGGGATAGGGTTGCAATGCACGGAAATCCATTTAAGTATTTTGCATATGGCGCTTCTGTTTCCGAAGTCGAAATAGATGGTTTTACAGGTGCGTACACCTTGCGTCGGGTGGATATTCTGCACGATATTGGCGATTCTTTAAGTCCACTGATTGACCTAGGGCAAATCGAAGGTGGCTTTATTCAAGGTCTTGGCTGGCTGACTTTAGAAGATTTACGTTGGGATGCCAAAGGACGGCTTGCCACCCAAAGTGCCAGTACCTATAAATTACCGAGTTTTTCAGAAATGCCCGAGGTGTTTAACGTAACATTCCTACAAGATGCCACCGAATCTGGTGTGGTGTACGGTTCTAAAGCCGTTGGTGAGCCGCCAGTCATGCTGGCAATTTCGGTACGCGAAGCCTTAAGAAGTGCGGCAATGGCGTTTGGACATGGGGGCAGTCTCGAGTTGGCTTCGCCCGCCACCCCAGAAGCAGTTTTTTGGGCAATCAAAAAGGCAAAATGATGAAACTCTACCGCTCGAGTATTCTGCACACGCCAGACAATGCGTTTACTAACCCTGATGCGTTAATAGCCCTTGAGGACGGCGCAGTGTTGGTCAATCAGGCTGGAAGAATTGTGCAGTGCGCTGATTTTAGTCTGGTTCAGGCTCAGTTCCCAGATGCACAAATTATTGACTTACGCGGCGGCTTGTTGCTGCCGGGGTTCATTGATACCCATGTTCATTATCCGCAAGGGCGGGTGCTGGGTGGCTTGGGCATGGGTTTACTTGAATGGCTCGAGAAGAACACCTTGCCAACCGAAGCCAAATTTGGCGATGCCGCTTTTGCTCGTGCCGTAGCGAAAGAGTTTTTGTATGGTTTGGTGTCGCATGGCACAACCACAGCTCTTGTTTTTGGTTCGCATTTTGCCAGCGCCATGCACATTTTTTTTAGCGAAGCCAATCAGTCTGGGCTTAGAATTGTGGCTGGGCAAGTGGTCTCGGACAGGTTACTGCGCTCAGAATTGCACACCACCCCAGATTTGGCGTACTTCGAGGGCAAGGCGCTCATCGAGGCGTTTCATGAACAAGGGCGCTTGTTGTACGCCGTCACGCCAAGATTTTCTTTGTCGGCTTCTGAGGGGATTCTCGAGGCGTGTGCGGCTTTACTTAAAGAACATCCGTCGGTGCGCTTTACCAGTCACATCAACGAGAACTTACAAGAAATAGAAACGGTGCGTGGCTTATTTCCAACCTCATCTGACTATCTCGAGACCTATGAACAAGCAGGTTTAATTTCACGCCAATCGGTTCTGGCACATAACATTCACGCCTCAGATTCCGAGTTACAGCGCATGGCAAATGCTAAAGCCAGTGCCTCGCATTGCCCTTGTAGCAACTCGAGCCTTGGCAGTGGTTTTTTTCCACTCAGGCGGCACTTAAAAGCTGGTGTTCATGTGGCAATTGGCACAGATGTCGGCGGCGGAACAGGTTTTGGAATGCTTAAAGAAGGACTACAAGCCTATTTTATGCAGCAACTGATGCCAGATGGGGCAAAACTGAGTCCAAGCCAACTCTTATACCTGATTACTCGAGCCGGAGCAGAAGCGCTTAATTTAGAAAATTTAACAGGGGATTTCTCGAGCGGTAAGGCGTTTGACGCGGTGTATTTGCGTCCGCCCGAACAATCGCCGTTAGCAGTCTTGATGCAGCACACCGAGAGCCTCGAGCGGTTGCTGGCTGGGGTGTTTACCCTTGGCAGTGCCGCCGATGTGCAGCAAGTTTGGGTTGAAGGGAAAACAGTTTTCGCTAAGGATTAGCAACTTTCCATTTTTTTAACAACTCGAGCAGGGCTTTGGGGGCGTTATTCGGTACGCCTTTTCCAGCTTGGTCTTGGTCGTTTAAGCCGTGACAACTGCTACAGACCCGTACTTCTCCGGGTTGAAACGTCACCCAGTACCGCTCGCGCACCACTCCAGTTCCAGCCGCATCAGTCAGTTGCCAGCTTAAGGCGCGTTTAGCGGGTACAAATGCTGCTGCGCTGCCATCACTTGAGACGGTCACACTGCCACTGCTTGGCGTGAAATCGGCAAAGGCGGTGTTGCTCGAGATTGCCTTGGTGTCATGCAGCACTTGGGCAAGTACCCGTCGTCCTTCGCGTGGGTCGGCTGTGCCACCATAACCACGAATTAAATCGGCTTGAAAGAATTGCAATTTTGCGACTTCATAAATTTTTTGACCAGCACTGTAATCAGCCCCTAAACTCTGCACCCCATTAGGAACTTTAAGGTTAAATGGCTGTTGTTTATCGGCAGCATCCCTTGTCGTGACATTGCGAACCACAGCTAAGGCAAGGTTATTATTGGTCAAGTAGGTTTTTAGGGCGGTTTCGTTGACTCCTGCCTGTGCTAAAACTTGCTGCTCGAGACTTGGCAGTGGTTCAATGCGTTTGGCTGGACGGGTGCGGGCAATCAGTTCGACGGGTTGCAATTCCCAAAGGTTGCCAGAGTAAGTGACTTTGGCATCTGGACTCCAGAATTCAAGGGTTTTACTGATACCAGTGGTCAAGGCTTGGTCGGCGCTGTACAGACCATTGGCAAGTTTTTTTGTGGTTTTCAGGCGGTAGGCATAACGCGAAGCAGTCATGCTGTTGCCAGACTTATCGGCTCGAGTTTCCGAGGTATGGGCAACAATCAAATCGCCACTTTTGAGCGGCAATGGGTCGCGGTACATCCCCGAGTGTTCTGGATTTGCCGCCGCGTTATCTGGACTTGGGTTCGCCGTGGCTCGAGCCGTGATGTAGCTGATTTTCATGTCATTGACGGCTACGTTTGGCGCACCATTGAGGCTGACAATTTGCCCAGAAGCATGGGTGTTAAATTCTGGGGCGTTAATTCCAATGTAAGTCCCTAAACGGCTTGGGTCTTCTTTAATTTGGAACATGTTTTCAATGTAATTGCTGTTTTTACTTAAATTCGGTGGGCTAAAAGTTTGTAAGGCGGTATCGTCGGTTAAACTTGGTTCAATGTAGCCTCTGGCATCACCGCTCATCAATTCGTGCCGTCCAGCATGGTTGAGGGTTTCGGATTCTGTGCCATCCTCGAGAATCATCCATGGGAAAAACTGATTAAAGTCGTGTTTGTTGAGGTTTGTTCCAGCAACTTCTTGGTCTACTCGAGGCTCTGGGAAGACTTCGGCACGGCTGCTTGACTTGGCGGCATTGGGGCTTTCCGAGGCAAAATTAAATGTGCCACTCGAGCCACCCGCATATTTATCAGCATCGGCTTGCTGGTCGCGTTTTAAGTGATCCCACTGGGTAAAAATAATCCGCCCAAAACTATCTAAAGTTGGTGTGAAATTGCCACTTGGGGCGTGATTGAGGAGTTTCAAGTTGCCACTGCTTCGCTCTAAGCTCCACAGCCCAGTGTTGGTAAATGCCGATTCGTACTCATCGCGCTGCGGATAGAGGTGGCTCGAGTTATCCCGTGGGCGGTCTGAGGTAAAGATGATTCGGTCATCTGTGCCATAAATCGGCGAAACATTGTTGTACGGCGGCTGATTGGGTACTTTTGTAATGACAGGGGTTTGGTTTGCCTCGAGATTAGTGACTTCGTACAATTGCCAAAAATAATCGTTGTACTCGTATTGCTTACTCGGCGCTCCAACCACCATACTGAACAAGACCTTTTTGCCATCCCAGTAGACATGTGGGTCTCGCACGGCAATTGATTTTGCACCTTGTAAACCGTTTGCCAACCCAAAACCCGCCACTGCCGTTAGATTTTTGAGTTTGCCATCAGCGTATCGAATGTATAAATCCCCACCTCGAGCCACGGCTTCCATACTGGCTAAATGATTGCCAAAGGTTGAACCAATGGTTGTAAAGTCTGGCGCAATCGGAACTTGAGTCACAAATACAATGGGCGATAAGCTATTTGGGACAGCCGAATTGGAAATACTGCCACACGCCATTGCAAAAATCCCAGCCAGCACCACCGAGTATCGTTTCATACCTTGGTTATACACCCAAAATTATTTTTTGCAGTGAAATAATGTAAATATACTGTTTGCTACAAACCCATTGCATTGCGGTATGCTACAGCCCCAAGGCTCGTAATACCCAAAATCCCAACATCCCAGCAAACAAACCCATCCAAAGTTGCTTGGTACGCCACGCTAGAAACCCACAAAGAAATGCTCCTAAGACCCTTGGCAATGCCTCATTTTGTGTACCCTCGAGACTCGGAATAATCAGGGCGGTAAACACCGCAATTGGCACAAAACGCACAAAACGAGTCCAGAACGGCGGCAATGGTGCGGTCAGCAGCATCCCCGTTAATCTCGAGCCGTAAGTCACCACCAGCATCCCCAGCACCGTCAACCAGAAACTCATGCCACATCCCGTACTGCATCTTCAAGCGAAGTTTCGGGCGCTTCGCCTCGAGTCAAATAAGCCCCTAGTAAGCTACCTAAAACCCCGACCAGCAAAATCCCTAAGCCAGAAGGCAAACGCGGCACAAGCACGAATGCCAAAATACTCGAAGCAAGTGCCACCAACCATTCGACTCGAGTTTTTAGAATTGGTATCAAAATGGCTAGAAAACTTAAAGGGAAAACCAAATCCACGCCCAATGCCACGGGGTCTGGTACAAAACTTGAAGCCAACGCACCAACTAGCGTAAAGGCATTCCAAGACACAAACAACGATAAACTTGCCCCAAGTAAAAAACGGTAATCGCGCACCCCACTGGCTAAAAACGTTCCAAAAGCCTCATCGGTCAAAAAAAATGCCCCAACAATACGCTCTTTTAAGCTCATCTTTGGCAGCACTCGAGCCACCGCAATGCCGTACAACAAATGCCGCACATTCAGTAAAAAAGTCGTCAGGATAATCGCTAAGCCATTTGCTCCCGCCCCCAAAAGTGGGGCGGCACTAAACTGACTTGCCCCCGCAAAAACCAAGACCGATAACGCTTGAGTCTCAAAAACACCTAAGCCAGAAGCCCGTGCTGTAACCGCATACGCCAGTGCAAAAGGGACAACGCCAAGGTACAACGGAATCATTGCCCGAAAACCACGCCAAAACATGGCTTAAGTCTAAGCGATAAAAGTTTGATGATTGCCCTAAGCAATTTAGCATACTACCTATAAATCTTGACAATTTCAGTAAAATCTGTTAATATTTTCATATGGCAATCCCACAATCTCTTAAAAATCTTGAGATGCAGCCAGATACCATTTATACACTCGAGGAATTTGAAACGGTTTGCAATTCGTGGTTGCTGCAATACCTGCCAGAAAGTTACCAAGGAACTCGCGCTCGAGAAGCAATCACGATTCGTAACTTGCGCCATTACGCCAGCGAAGGACTGATAGACGAACCACTTAAAGAAGGACGCGAGGCTCGGTATGCGTATCGGCATTTGGTGCAAGTGCTGCTGTTGCGCCGTGCCATGGCTGAAGGGTATACCAGCAAACTCTTGTACGGGATGATGCGCCGTACCACTCACGAACTTGAGGCGTTACTTGGCGGTGATTTATTTGCGTCGCCAGCCAAACCAGAACGTCAGAAAATGAATCAAACTGTGATGCGTCAAGAATCGGCGAACCAGCAAGCCCAACGTCAAGTGCTGGATTATTTAAGTGGCTTACAGCCCCAATCTAATCTTTCTGGTCAGACCGTTGCTCTCGAGGCGACACCAGTTCAAACTTGGCAACAATTTGAAATTGCTTCGGGCATCGAACTTTGGCTTCGTGCCGATGCCATACTGCCAAAAACCGCCTTAGAACGTCAGCGCTTACTTTCACGTATCGAACCCTTGCTTCGTTAAACTTTTTTACAGGTCGTTACAGATTGCCACCAAGCAACTACGCCTTCTCGTATTCCAAAAGGATGTGATTTATGAATCAACCTCAAATCAGCATTTTGTCCAGTAAACCCA
>JAYWHB010000522.1:0-22294 GCA_043777915.1 Deinococcales bacterium | reverse complement strand
CCGCAATGTCGGCGGGGGCAGGCGTGGCATTATCGGCAGCCTTACAGCATCCTGAACGGTTCACAGGGCTTGTACTGGCAAATAGCATGGATTTTCGTGGTGGCGCACAACCCAATCATCCGTTTTTAGCCGTACTCGAGAAAGACTATGATGCGGCGCTGGATTATTTCGTCTCAGCTTGTGTACCAGAAAAAAATAGCGAACACATCAAGCGCTGGGGGCGGCAAATCCTTAATCGGGCATCAAGAGAAGCGGCACTGGCTTTATTTCGGATGGCTCGAGCCATTGATTTACGCCCAGATTTAGCCAACATTAATCTTCGCACATTGTTGCTGCATGGGGATTTAGATACGATTTCACCGCTCGAGTCGGCGCAATGGTTAGCCACTACTTTACCCAATGCTAGTTTGGAAATTGTATCTGAAACTGGGCATGTGCCAATCTTGACCAAGCCCGAAGAAGTGGCAAGCCGAATCAATGCGTTTTTTGGAATTTGACAGGTTGGCAATTTTTTGTTATGATATACACGTAAGACTAAGCCTTCGTTATTCGTCCATTACCAGTACACTCAGGAGAAACCATGCCCATCACAATTCATTTTATCACCCCACTTGGCGCGAACATCAGCGTTGAACTCGAGCCGCACGAGACTGCCCTAAGCGCCCTTCGCAAGCACGGCGCAAGCGGCTGGACTAGCGGCGACGTGGTTAAAAATGGCGGATTGCGTTTACCGCTCGAGAATGCCGAGCGTTTCGATTGGCGGCTTTTGGGCGCTCGAGCCGCCGAACTTCGCAATAACACCACCCAAGCCCTCGAAGCTGGGGTTTGGTATAAAGGCGACTTTTATAAACGCCGTGAACTCGAGGCACTCGAGACCAAAAAAATGAAATTGGCAGCCGCGATTAAATACTCGAGAGGCGCACGCGACAGCGACCCGCCCGAAATTAAAGAAAGAAGTGGCGAATTTGAGTACGTGACTTTAATTCTTTTCCGTGGTGGTGGACATTTACCAGAGTACGATTTGCCAACAGATGGAATGCCGCTTGGTGCAAACAGACAAAATGGCGTTGCGGCTCGGTCTTAATTGGGCGACTCGAGAATTTGAAGAACAACCCCGTGTTCTCGAGGTTCAAAAAACTGGTTGCATAAAATTTGAACCGCTCTCGCAAATAAGCGCGAGAGCGGAACAATTGGCAAAAAAGCTTAAGCTTTCTTTGCGGCTGGTTTTTTCGCAGCAGCTTTCGCGGCTGGCTTTGCGGCTTTTGGTGCAGCCTTTGCTTTTGCGGCTGGTTTAGCAGCTTTCGCGGCTGGCTTTGCGGCTTTTGGTGCAGCAGCAGCTTTCGCGGCTGGTTTAGCAGTAGCCTTGACTGCCTTTGGTGCAGCAGCTTTTGCGGCTGGTTTAGCAGCTTTGGTGGCTTTTGGTGCAGTAGCTTTTACTACTTTTGGAGCAGCTTTTGGTGCAGCAGCTTTAGCGGTAGCTTTGACTGCCTTTGGAGCAGCAGTTTTTGGTGCAGCTTTTGCGGCTGGTTTAGCAGCTTTAGGAGCAGCTTTTACTTCTGTTGCTTTGGCTGTAGCTGTTGCTTTGGCTGGTTTAGCAGCTTTAGGAGCGGCTTTTGCAGCTTTAGGAGCAGCTTTCGCGGCTGGCTTTGCGGCTTTTGGTGCAGCTTCTGTCTTGGTCTTTGCCATATCACTCACCCCCTTTTGTTTGAGTCAACGTACTTATCCCAAACGGCGATACGGGTTCTAGGGATATTTCCCGAGCCGCGTATTGAAGCGGAACAACTATATGTAGGGGTTTAATGGGATTAAGCACCAAGGAGAGTGTAGCATGTTTTTATTCGGTTGTGTGCAAGTTTTTGACAAAATTACATCTGCTCGAGGTGAAAAAAATAGGCTTGAAATTGAAAAATAGATTTATGGCTTTTTGCACAACTTTTTCTTTTGATTGCAAAAAATAATAAAAATAATACTTCTAAAATAATAGTATAAACAATATTGGGATTTTGAGCAAAACTTGAGGATAAAAACAAAAATCTCGAGCCGAAAATCAGTATTTTTTAGCTCGAGATTAAAGAATTTTTGGTTTGAAGTGCTAAATATTTATCCACTGATTGGTTTAGCAAACTGTCCACGTTCAGAAAGAATGCACGCCAACGCAATACTATTAAATTTTGTTTCGCCACTGTCTGCCCGAGACGTTAAAATCATTGGCGCACTTGCCCCCATAATAATCCCAGCCACATTGCTGTTAGAAAAGTAAACCAATGTCTTATAGAAAACATTTCCCACATCTATGTTATCCACAATTAAGACATCGGCATGACCCGCGACTGGCGAAATAATTCCCTTAATTTCGGCGGCTTGGGGCGAGACCGCATTATCAAGCGCAAGCGGTCCATCTATGGTTGCGCCTTTAATCTGTCCGCGGTCTCCCATTTTGGAAATAATTGCGTCGTCCACGGCGGTACTCATTTCTGGATTAACCACTTCTACGGCTGCTAACATTGCCACTTTGGGTTTCTCGAGACCAAGGGCGGATGAGACCGCCACCGCATTTTGCACAATTTCAATTTTGGCTTTTAAGTCTGGCTCGATGTTCATTGCCCCATCAGACATACAAAATAAACG
This sequence comes from Deinococcales bacterium, assembly GCA_043777915.1. Taxonomy (GTDB): domain Bacteria; phylum Deinococcota; class Deinococci; order Deinococcales; family JAAFIG01; genus JAAFIG01. The sequence goes on along the minus strand of JAYWHB010000522.1, from coordinate 19,666 downwards.
CTCAAATTTATTGGGGGCATCAAAGACCAAAATATGCGATAACAACTTGCCCGTCCGAAGCCCCCATTCTTTATTCAGCACCGCCCGTAGAATCGTGGCGGTGTCCACCAAGCCTTTCATCAAAATATCTGCCCGACCTTCACGCACGGCTTTAACCGCCAATTCCGAAGCCAAAGCATTAGAATCTGCATGGTGAATCTCGAGTTTAGAAGCATCAATTCCAATTTCCAAGCAAACGGCTTTGATTTTAGCTTCATTACCAAATAAAATCGGATGAATCATGCCCTCTAAACGTGCATTATGCACTGCCTCGAGAACATGGTCATCTTCGGCTGCTGCCACTGCCACGCGCTTGGTGGCACGCACCTGACCAATCAGTTTAGCCAAACCAATAATGCTTCGCATGTCACGCAAAGGTTCGATACTCGAGAAATCAACGGTTTCCATAAATAACATAGTACAAAGGCGAAAGGCGAAAGGCAAAGGGCGAAAGAATTTAACCTTCGCCCTTTGCCTTTTACCCTTTGCCTTCTTTATTCCGCAGAATCTCGGCTTCTCGAGGGTACAACCATTCGTACTCGAGCTTAGCCAAATGCTCTGGCGTTAAACGGGAGGCATTGTACATGCCAGCTTCGAGTCTTTGGCGTTGGGCTTCAAAAAGTACCACGGCAGCCGCCACACTGACATTCAGGCTCTGCACCATGCCGTGCATTGGAATAATAATATGAGCATCGCAAAGGTCAGCCGCCTCGCTCGAGACCCCCCATTTTTCTGCGCCTAATAAAATTGCGGTTGGCTGGGTGTAATCCCATGCTCGGTAATCTAGGGCGGTGCTGGATAGGTGCGCCGCAATCACCTTAAAGCCACGTTCTTTTAAGTTCATAAAAGCGGTGGCGGTGTTCTGGTGCGTCACAAGGGGCAACCATTTATCTGAACCTGCACTGGTTTCGTTAAACGTTGGAGGGCGACCCTCGAGCGCCACAATGTTCGCCTCGAGTAAACCAACTGCATCACAAGAACGCAGAATCGCACTTAAGTTATGGGGTTTATGGACGTGTTCTAAAAGCACCGTTAAATCGGGTTGGCGTTTCTCGAGAACGGCACGGACACGGGTTTGTCTTTCTTGGGTCATGGATTTCCTTTGGGATGCGATTTGTTTGTGTTTATGCTGGTATTTTCTCGAGCCATTTCTTAAAATATGTGTTTCCAAACCAGACCACGCCCAGCACCGCAAAACCAATTGCGCCACCGATGGCAATTCCGTTGACAGTACGCAGCAAGCTAATTAAAAGCGGGGTGTGAAAATGTGTAAAACTGCCGATAATACTGGCTTGCCCGATTGAACTTGCCATCAGCAGTAAATTATTAAGCCAACTTGGAAATAAGCCACTTAACCCAACCAGCCCGGGCGCATGAAGCGCTAATTCTTTGCTTCGCGGACGAATAATGCTGTCTTGCACTGCAACTCGAGCTTTGGCTTCGGCTTCGGTTATCCCTGCGCCAGTATCATTGCCACGCCGCAGTACAATCAAAGCCAGTGCCGCCCCAGCAAATGCCATCAGTGCAATTAAGCCAAGGCTGACAGGAGTATTCCATAAATCTTTGATGGTCTTGCGAATGTCTTGCTTGGGAATCATGGTTAAACCAAGCAGTATGGGCGGGACAACCAAGAGTAAACCCACACCTGCAAACGGTTCGATTGCCAGCACTTCATTGCGGCTAACCCCAAGGGCTGAAACAAAAAATGCGCCCATGACGGTAATGCCTGTGGCTCTTGCCCAGTCAAGCAATTTGGCTCGAGCCAGCGCAAACCCAAGCACCGAAAAAACTAGTGCAGCACTTAAGGCTAAACCTTTTGCGCCAAAACCAGCAAAGAACATGGATATGCCCAGCACACCAAGGGTGGTGGCAACACCGAGCCACCACCACGGAAAAAGCGTGGCAAAAAGTGCCAAACCCAAGAGCGCTCCAAAAAACGATAAGCGTTGCAACAACGAATTCTGGGTGAACTCGAGGGCGATAGGTGTGCCGAGTTTTAGGTCGGCTCGTTCAAGACCAGCTAAAATGGCTTTGAAAAAAGTTTTGGTGTCATCTATGCGTTCATATGGACGCAAGTACAGTAAGCGGTGATTGCGTTCCCTTGCGGCTAGAATAAATTTACTAGCCGCTTCTTCTGGTATTAAGCGTTTTTGCCAAGCGGCTGGAATCGCAAAAACCCGTACTGTTGGATTGACTTTTATAATCTCCTCGAGACCGTCTTGTTTGACACTTTCAACCATGCCAGTCATCGTATTTTTGGTTCGCTCAATCATCTTCTGGCGTTTTTGGTCAGTGCTGTCGCCAGTTACTTCATCACCTGCATAAACAATGAAAGGCACTTTCGGGAAATCTGCGCCGGGGTCTCGAAGCGCCCCAGATTCAAAAGGACGGTAAACCACAAAAAAACCCAGTGCTTCGAGTTCGGTGTGTAATTCCAAATCGGGTCCTGCGGGTAAAGCCAAAATATTTAAGGGAAAAGCTGTCCAGAACTGCCCATCTATTTGTACTTGACGGGTTGGGTACTGGTATTTGGTCATAAAACGCTCGGCTACACCCGCTTTTAAGGAGCGCAAATAGTATTCTCTGGACCGAATCTCGGAAACATCCAAACGCAAACTCAGTCGTTGGTTGCGCCATTCTGCCCCTTCACGGTACAGCACAAGGTCGTTCTGTACTAAACGCCCAAGGCTGGGTTCGTACACCGAAATGCCATTCATACCTAAAGCCCTGTATTGTTTGAGTAAATCGCTTGTCTCCAGACCGTTTTCTCGGGCTTGTTGCACCACATCACCGTAGTCTATGGTTAGCCCAACCGTATTGTAATTGCGTTCAAAGGCAATGCGTTGCCAAGCCAAAATCAGCGCAGGAATCAGGCTAATGGTGAGTAAAACACAAAGAATCAGTTGCAATTGCCGTTTTTGCACGTTTTGTATTTTAACGGCTTAAAAGATGAGAGGTGGCTTAAGGGAAGGCAAAAGGCAAAAGGCAAAAAACTTTAACCTTTTAACCCTCAAAGCTCAAAGCCAAATACCCACTAGGAACACCGACTGCTTTTGCCGTAAGCCCCGAGTTCTTTGCCGTCCAAGAACGGTAATTTTCCGCCTGCACCTTGAAGATTACTCAGTAAACGCAAATCTAGTGTGCCTTGGCTCGAGATGGTCAACAATGAAAATACATCGTTGATTGCAAAGACCCGCCAGACTCCAACTTGGTCTGCGCCATTGGCGCTAAAAAAACTGGTGTTTGTTCCAGCCCAGTAATTGTTGCTGCTGTAACTGCTTTCGACCCTGCCAATATAGGCATATTGACCGTTTGAACATAAATCCCATTGACGTTTATTTTCTGTACCGCCAACATTGCCACTGCCCGCTCCAGTAAACGAATAATGCAGCAGATACCGTCCACTTAAGCCAAGTTTTAAGCGCTTGACGGTATCTGCTAGTTGGCTTGGGGCAAATCTGCTGCTTTGTACGAGGCTTTTACTGATGCCCTCGAGTTGGTTTTGGGTAGCTTTGGTGGTCAGGACAGTAAAGCCAACAGCGCTACTTTTACTAAAGACAATACTGGTTTGTGATTCAAGTTGTGGGTGGGTGTGACGGGCGCTCAAGACTCCAGCAACAACTTTGGGTGTACCAAGCGGCTCGAGTTTTAGCTTGGCATCGAGTTCTAATGGGTACTCGAGCCAAGCACTGGCATCTTTGGGTTCTAAACCAGTGAATGCCCAAATAAAAATATTGGCGGTTTTGCCTTGGCTAAACAGCGTTAGATTGCCATTGGCGGTAGCCGTTGTTTGCCCCGTAAAACCTTTCGGGGTCACAAAAGAAACCCCATGATTGAGGATATTAACTCGAGTCCCCGCCGTGTACTTTGCACCCGCTTTGGCGCTTGTACCACTGGGTAATTTAGTGGCAATGGAGCTTTGGGTAATGCTGCTTGAGGTGACATTGGGTGCGGTGGCGGGTGGTTTGCTGCTGGCGATAACTCGAGTAAACACCACTTGTTGGGCGGTGCTGGTGTCGGCTTGTCCAGTGGCATCAAGTTGACCAAAAATAAAATTCAGGGTATTACCTTGGACACTCAGGCTAAAAAAACCTTGTTCTCCAGCGCCTTCGTACAAACCTTCGGCTTGTGAACCACTCGAGTTTCCTTGTAGAGCATAGACACTTGCCCCGTTACTGAGCTTACCGATAATTTGCCCATTTGAATCTTGCAGGCTTAGGGTGATGGTTTGTCCTTCTGGGGTGCGAAGTGTCCAAGTTCCAGTTAGGCTTTGTGCCAAGACAAAACTCGAGACCAGAAGCGCCAAACTCGAGACCAGCATTATTATTTTTCGCATACTTACCTCACTGACAAATACTGCTGCGTCCAAATGCCCCAAGTTCTTTGCCGTTTAAGAATGGTAATTTCCCGCCAGCCCGTTCAAGATTACTTAAAATATGCGAGTCCAGCACCCCTTGGTTAGAAATGGTCAGCAGGGTGTAGACATTATTCACTGCAAAAACCCGCCAAACGCCGACTTCATTTGCTCCACTGGTGCTAAAAACCGATAAACTGGTGTCTGCATAGGGATTATTGGTGGTGTAACTGCTTTCGACCCGACCAAAATAAGCATATGTGCCGTTTGAGCATAAATCCCATTGACGCTTATTTTCTGTGCCGCCAAAACCACTTGAACCAACCGCTTTGAACGAATAGTGCAGCATGTACAAGCCGCCTAAGCCTTGGCGAAGTTGTTGGACTGTCTCAAAAGTCGGGCTTGGGGCAAAGGCTACATTGCCTAGTAAGCCATTGGCAATGCCAGATAATTCTTGGCTGGCGCTTTTGGTACTGATGATCGTAAAACCAATCGCATTGTTCTGCCCAAAAGCAATGATTGTTAAGCTATCGAGTTGCGGGCTGGTGTGATAGGCATAAACCAAGTTATTTTGCACCACAGGCGGGGCTTGGAGTTGGAATTTAAGGTTTTGACTGATTTCAATTGGATAAGCCAGCCACACGGCAGCTTCCCTAGGCTCGAGACCAGAAAAAGCCCAAACCACCACCGAAATATCTTGCGCTCGAGACAAAACGGTGAGTTGACTGCCCCCACTAAGCACTGTTGTCCCTGTAAAAGCGCTTGGAATAACAAATGACAAACCATGTTTAGCAATGTTGACTCGAGTGCCAGCTTGGTATTGCTGCCCAATTTGGGCTTCTGTGCCACTTGGCAGACTTTGTGCCAAGACCAAGCTCAAAGTGAGAAACAGTCCCAACAGCAAGGTTCGCAAGTTTTTCATGGTCATAGTGTAGACCTAAAGTTTGTTTTTTGTTTCAGATTCGCACTTGGCAATGTCTGCGACGTGGGTTACAATGCTTGGCATTCGTATGCTTAAGCGCATTTTGGCGGTGGCGGACATGGTTCATCCGTATATCTACCGCGATACCTTCCCAAGTGGTCTCGAGCCGCTAGATTTGGTCTTGATTGCTGGCGATTTACCGGGTTATTACATCGAATTTATTGCCACCCGTTGCACTTGTCCAGTGGTCTTTGTGTATGGCAATCATGGTGAAGAAAAAGTCAAGGATTATCTTGGGCAAATGGTAGACCCGGGCGGGGCAATCAACGCCCATGGCAAATTTATCAGGGCTGGTGATTTTAGAATTATCGGTTGGGGTGGTGCGCCGCGTTACAACGAACGCAATGATGGTGGGCAGTACACAGGGGCGCAAGTCAAAATGGGTTTGGGTAGACTCGAATGGGGTTTATGGCTCGAGAAACGCCGTAAAACCACGCCCTTTGATATTTTCTTAACCCATGCCCCGCCGCCGGGTCCACACGCGGGGACAGACCATGCCCACCGAGGTTGCAAAGAAATTGGTGAGTTCTTACATCGCCATAAACCAGCCCTGATGGTACATGGGCATGTTCATGCTTACGAAGGCAAAAAAGTCGAGTACCAGACCGATTTTGGTTCTAAAATTGTCAATGCGTATGGCTATACGGTGCTTGAACTCGAGTTGCCAAATGCACAAAGTTCGGCTGGCTCGAGTCTCAAGGCAAATCCTCAGTCTGGTGTTTTTATGTTGGACACGTCGGTTTTAGCAGATTAAGTTAGGTCGTGAAAGGGTTTCACAACATAAGCTGATGTTTGCTTCACGCTTTTCTTGTAAGGTGCATTTATGGGATGGTTTGAACAACAAGCAGAACATGACTTAAAAACCGCACGCCGAAAATCGTGGTTAGCCGATTTAAGCGCTTGGTTGCGTGGCGAGGACAACGACTTATTGCCTTTTGATGCCGTCAAACACCTGCATCCAACCGCCGAGCATTACCGAGGGATTCAGACCATCGCCATAGACCAAATTATTGGCAGTGTAGACCGCTATCGTGATTTTGATGAGGCTTTTTTTCCTCGAGCCGACCACTTAAAAGAACGTTGGACAAACATTCGGCGCTTAAAACTCGAGGGTAAAGAAATGCCCGCCATTCAAGTCTATAAGGTCGGCGAAACCTACTTTGTCAAAGATGGAAACCACCGCGTCAGTGTTGGGCATCTCGAGGGGCAAAAATTTATTGATGCCGAAGTGATTGAACTTGATGTGCCGATTGCCCCCGAAAAAGGCGATGACATCAAGGATTTTATTATCAAAGGCGAATATGCCCAGTTTTTACAAAGCACAAATTTGCCCGAAATTGTCCCAGACCACGAAGAAATTCGCTTTACCACGCCCGGACGATACGATATTTTGCTTGACCACATCGAAAAGCGCCAGTATTTTTTGGGCTTAAACTTAAAACGTGATATTAGCCAAGCCGAAGCCGTAGAAAGCTGGTACTCGAGACTTTACAAACGTATGGTGGACGAAATGCGTGAAGTTCATGCCTTGGAGAGTTTCCCAAGCCGTACCGAAGCCGATTTATACATTTTTATGATGGATCACCGCTTTAATTTAAGTCAGCACTACGGGCAAGATGTGGGTTCTAAAGTTGCTGCCCAGAGTTTTGTGCAGCATCATAAAGTCCCTTGGCATCAAAGGTTACTTTCGATTTTTACAGGACGCAAAGAAACCCTGTAGCTCAGACCGCAAACAATACATCTTCGTAAATCTCGTCTAAAGTCATGGCAAAGTCCGCACAACCAAACTCGAGTTTGCCGTTTTCTTCAAAAATACTGTACTGCCAAGTGCCGTCAGGGTTGCGTTTATAGACCTCGAGAAATTTCTTATCTTGACGTACCAGCACATACATCTTCAAACTCGAGAATTTCTGGTAATTAAAGAGCTTTTCGCCACGGTCAATATCTTCGGTGCTGTCCGATAAAACTTCGACAATCAAACACGGATTGTAAATCAGTAAGTCCGTTACTTCATCATCGCAAGTTACAACCACATCGGGATAGTAGCCAACCCCATTTGGCGTGCGAAGTTTGACATTTTCCATGTAAGCCGCACAATTTGCTTTTTTTCGCACCGCGATTCTTGCCCTTGCATGGATATTGCTAGCAATCAGATTATGAAATTTTGTTGCCCCTGCCATCGCAAACATAAAGCCATCCACGAATTCATGACGGGTAAGTTCGTGTTCCTCGAGTTCAAGGTACTGCTCGAAGGTTAGCGGTTCGGTGTTGGTAGCAACTCTGGGCATGGCTAGATTATAGCAAATTAAATGTACCCCTATTGGTGACAACAAAAACTTGCATCGTCTCGAGGGGCGTACTAAACTAGCTTCATACCCTCGAGTTACGGTAAAATCACACCTCGAGAAACAAGGAGATTTATGGTCAAGAATTCTTTTGGAGCGCGTGAAACCTTAGAAGTGGCTGGGCAGATATTCTATTATTACCGACTGGGCAAATTAGCCGAACTTGGATATGACCTTGCCAAATTGCCATTTAGTATTAAAATTATGCTCGAGAGCCTGCTGCGTAACTGCAACAATTACGATGTCACCGAAAATGATGTCAAGCAACTGGCAGCCTACAATGCGTCCGCACCGCTCGAGGTCGAAATTCCGTTCAAATTGGCTCGAGTCATCCTCCAAGACTTTACGGGTGTGCCAGTTGTGGTGGACTTAGCCAGTATGCGCCACGCGATGAAAGCCCTTGGTGGCGACGAAAAGAAAATCAATCCAATCGTTCCAGTGGATTTGGTGATTGACCACTCTGTTCAAGTGGATTATTACGGCAGTGCCGAAGCGCTGCTCAAAAACTCTGAACTCGAGTTTGAACGCAACCTCGAACGTTACGAATTTTTGCGTTGGGGACAGCAAGCGCTGGATAACTTTGGGGTTGTGCCGCCCGCCTCGGGGATTGTCCATCAGGTCAATCTCGAGTATTTGGCAAAAGGCGTGATGTCAAAATCCGAAGATGGTCTCGAGGTGCTGTTTCCAGATAGTTTGGTCGGTACGGACTCGCACACCACGATGATTAACGGACTTGGGATTGTTGGTTGGGGCGTAGGTGGCATCGAAGCCGAAGCTGTGATGCTTGGGCAACCCTTGTACATGCTGACCCCAGAAGTGGTAGGTTTTAAGGTCTCGGGTAAGTTACCGGAAGGCAGCACTGCTACCGATTTGGCGCTGGTTGTGACCCAAATGTTGCGTAAGCATAATGTGGTTGGTAAGTTTGTCGAATTTTATGGTTCGGGTTTAAGCTCGATGACCCTGCCAGACCGTGCCACGATTGCCAATATGGCACCTGAGTACGGCGCAACCATGGGCTTTTTTCCAATGGACGACGAAGCGATGCGTTTTATGAAGCGCACCGGGCGCTTAGATATGGAAGTCGAAGTCTTAGAAGCCTACATGAAAGCCAACGGCTTATTTCGTACCGACGAGACTCCAGACCCCGTGTTCTCGAGCCTGATTGAACTTGATTTAAGTACCGTTCTGCCAAGCCTCGCCGGTCCTGCCCGTCCTCAAGACCGTGTGCTGATGTCGGAGATGCCACAAGTCTTTGCTGAAGCGCTGACCGCCCCGAAAGACAAACGTGGTTATGCTTTGTCTGGCGCAAGACTCGAGGCTAAGGGTACAGTCAAAAACTTTAACGGCTTTAACGGCGAAATTACCCACGGCGATGTTGTGATTGCTGCGATTACAAGCTGCACCAACACTAGCAACCCAAGCGTGATGATTGGCGCGGGACTGCTTGCCAAAAAAGCCGTGGAGAAGGGTCTAACCGTTAAGCCGTGGGTCAAAACCAGCCTCGCGCCCGGCTCGAGGGTCGTGACGGCTTACTTAGACGATGCTGGGCTTACACCGTACCTAGACCAACTTGGTTTCCAAACTGTCGGTTATGGTTGTACCACTTGTATTGGCAACTCTGGACCACTGCCCGATGAACTTGTGGCTGCCATCAACGAAGGCGATTTAGTGGCTGCCAGTGTGCTTTCGGGCAACCGCAACTTTGAAGGGCGGGTCAATCCACATGTCCGTGCCAATTACTTGGCTTCACCGCCGCTTGTGGTGGCATACGCAATTGCTGGCACAGTCAAACTCAACCTCGAGACCGAACCGCTTGGAAACGATAAAAACGGCAATCCAGTCTTTTTGCGCGATATTTTCCCCTCGAGCAGCGAAATCCAAGCTGCCATGGATGCCACCATCACCGCCGATAAGTTCCGCCGAATTTACGATGGGATTGCCCAGAGTAACCAACAATGGAATGCCATTCCCGTCAAGGGCGGAGACCTGTTTAATTTCGACCCGAGTAGCACCTATGTCCAGAATCCACCGTACTTTGAAGGCTTAACCATGCAAGTCGGTACTATAGAAGCCATTCATGGCGCAAAGGTACTGCTAAAACTAGGCGATAGCATCACCACTGACCATATTTCCCCTGCTGGAGCGTTTAGTGCTAAGTCACCAGCCGGAAAGCACCTAAACGAACTTGGGGTCAGTGTGGCTGATTTTAATTCTTATGGCTCGAGACGCGGCAATGACCGTGTGATGACTCGCGGTACATTCGCCAATATCCGCATTAAAAACCAACTTGCGCCCGGCACAGAAGGCGGCGTGACCACGTACCTGCCCACCAATGAAGTCATGAGCGTCTACGATGCCGCAATGCTCTATAAAGCCACCAACACCCCACTTGTGGTACTGGGTGGCAAGGATTACGGCATGGGCAGCAGCCGTGACTGGGCAGCCAAAGGCACAATGCTGCTTGGTGCTAAAGCCGTGATTGTCGAATCGTTTGAACGGATTCACCGCAGTAATTTGGTCGGTATGGGCGTGCTGCCGTTGCAATACAAAGATGGGCAGAATGCTGAGAGCCTAGGTTTGACTGGACTCGAGACTTTTGATTTCTTAATTGGTGACGACCTTAAACCACGCCAAGACATCACGGCTCGAGTCACTAGCTCAGATGGTAGCACTCGAGAAATTACGCTTTGGTGCAGAATAGATACACCAGTCGAAATTGATTACTACCGCAATGGTGGCATTCTGCAATTTGTACTGCGGCAACTGGCACGTGAAAGCATGGCAGTTCAAGCATAAATGTTTTTGAAACTCGAGCCACCAATGTTTTGGCGGCTCGAGTTTGTTTTTGTTACTAAGCATGATAAAATCGGGTACAGGGATTTTTTATGACATCAAGCACCCAAATCACATTTGACCAAGCACTGCATATGTTGCAGAGCTTACCGCTCGAGCAGCAAGATGCTTTGCTCCTCGCTATGAAACAAAAACGACAAGCTGAATTCGTAGAAGGTGTAGAAGAAGCCGAAAAAGACTTTGCCGATGGACGGTTTATTCGTGGAAATGCCAAAACTATTTTTGAAGCGCTTCAAAAATGAGGGAGCTTGTCCTTACCCAGTATTTTTCGCGGCGCTTTGCCAAGTACCTTAAAAAACATCCTGATTTGCTCGAGAACATAGAACAGGTTCTCGAGATGCTGTAATTAAATCCGTCCTTGCCAGCTTTAGAAACCCATAAACTCAAAGGTAAACTCGAGAAACGATACGCTTGCACTGTAGCTTACGATTTGCGAATTGTGTTTTCCTTTGAGCCAAGAGTACCACCAGAATTAGCGGCTGTTGTGCTTTTGAACATTGGTACTTACGACGAAGTGTACTGATTATTGCGCCTGAATCCAATCCAACTCGAGTTTTTGTTACACCGCAGGTACATCCTCGAGTTGATAATAAACTGGTATGCCGCGCTCAACGGCAATTTTCACATCGTTGTCCGCACCCTTGGACGCACTGGGTAAACGCAGTATTGCTTGGGCATGTTGGAGCAAACGGTGGGCAGTTGGGTAAACAATTTCTTCATATAGTGCATCGCCAACCGCTTTTGAACCCGCCACCTCGAGCAGTGGTAAGGCAACCCATTCGCCAATTATTGGGACATGACCAAGCCGAAAAAGCTCAAGGGCAGTTTGCTCTAAAATTCGCAAGTTGGCTTGCATTTTCTGCGGGTCGTCGTTTGTGCCAGAGCGATACGCGCCAGCCACCAGAATGAGCATTGGTTTAGTCATTTTTTCCTCTTTCGCCTTCTTGACCATAAACACACACCTCACGGGCATGGTCGCTTTTGGCAACTCGAGCATACACGCAAAAACGTGCAATGTCAAGAAAAAACATGCAATATCGTGACGTTGTACAATCTACAAATGCTGACCTCACAACGCAAGAAGTTGATTCTCGAGCGACTAAAGCAAAATGGACAAATTATCGCCAAGGATTTGAGCGCCGAACTTGGATTATCCGAAGACACAATTCGCCGTGACTTACGCGAACTTGCTACCGAAGGACTACTGCAACGCGTCCACGGCGGTGCGCTCCCAGCCTCGCCCGCCATTGCTAACTTTGCGACTCGAGAAAACCTAGGGAGCAGCAGTAAAAAAGCCCTTGGACAAAAAGCTGCCCAAATGATTCAAGACGGACAAGTGATTTTTATGGATGGTGGCACAACCAACACCCAACTGGTACGGCATTTACCACCACAACTCGAGGCAACGATTGTCACCCACAGCCCAAGTATTGCCGTAGAACTGGTACAGCACCCCAGAATCGAAGTGGTCTTAATCGGCGGACAACTCTATAAGCACTCAATTGTTTCGGTTGGCGCAGCCACCATAAAAGCCATCAGCCACATTCAAGCCGATACTTACTTTATGGGAGTGACTGCAATTCATGCAGTACACGGCTTAAGCACAGGCAATCTCGAGGAAAGCCATGTCAAACGTGCCTTGATGCAAAATGCAGCCGAAACAATTGTGCTTGCCAGCAGCGAAAAACTAGGCGCAGTATCGCCGTACCAAATAAGCGAATTAAATGGCATTAGCGAATTACTGATTGACTCGAGCTTTGATAAAAAATTACACACCGCCCTGCAAAAAGCAGGTGTGAAAATCACAACAGTTTAAGCCTCAAGGATTGCCCGAACCTCTGCAAGTTCACTGCCCGTCAGTTGCCAATTGACTGCCGCCACATTCTGCTCGAGTTGCTCTGGTTTGGTCGCCCCAGCAATAATGCTCGAGGTCACAGGGTTAGCCGCCAACCAAGAAAACGCCAACTCGAGTAAGGTGTGATTGTGCGCCGCACAGAATGCAGTCAGTTTTTCAACAATTGCCCAGTTCTTATCGGTTAAGTATTCATTGGCTAATCCCTGAGATTTGGTCAGCCGAGCGCCTTCTGGCATTGGCGCACCTTGTTTGTACTTACCGCTTAATAATCCGCTTGCCAGTGGAAAATAGGGCAGTAAACCCAGTCCATAGGCTTTCATGGCTGGAAGCAGTTCGCTTTCGGCATTGCGTTGCACCAAACTGTACTCGTCTTGACAAGAAATAAAACCCTCGAGTCCTAGTTCTTTTGCCGTGTAGACAGCCTCAACCACTTGCCAAGATTTAAGATTCGAGCAGCCAATATAGCGCACCGCCCCCGCTTTTACCAAGTCATTCATGGCGCGTAAGGTCTCGGCAATTGGGGTTTTAGGGTCTGGTTTATGCAGTTGGTACAAGTCTATATAATCGGTTTTCAGGCGTTTTAAGCTCGAGTAAACAGCTTTCATGATGTACCGCCGCGACGCGCCTTTATCGGTTTCGGACATATCCCAACCAAATTTAGTCGCCAGCACAATGTTTTGGCGCTCAGCCCCCAAGTAATCGCCCAAAATCGTTTCCGAGCCGCCTTTACCGCCGTAGACATCGGCAGTGTCAAAAAGCGTAATCCCTAAATCGAGGGCTTTTTTAATCACGATTTGCGATTGGGCAGCGTCGGCACGACCACCAAAATTATTACAACCAATGCCGACCAGTGAGACGCTTAAACCAGAATGACCCAATTGACGATATTCCATTTTTTACTCCTTTCCCCCTAAGCCCCTTCTTGGAAGGGGCTGCCTAGCGAAGCGAGGCTGGGGAAGTGCGTGAGAGGGCATGAATTGTATTTTTAGCAAGAGTGTTGTGTTCTCGAGAATGTGTTTTCGTTGTGTGGCAGGACAGACACGGGGGTCTGTCCCTACAGTTGATTGGTGATTGATTGTGGTTTATGTTGTGTGGCAAGGCGAGGCAAGCCCCGCCCCTACGGTTGATTGTCGTTTGTATTGCATGGCAGAAATAGAAATTATACGCGCCGAACTCCACCCACAAAAACCATTTTGACCCTCGAGATGTCGCTGATATTTTGGTCTGGTTGTCCTTCGGTGACAATCACATCGGCAATTTTTCCAGTCTCGAGTGTACCGATTTTACCCTCCAAACGGTTGACTTTGGCAGCCACACTGGTAGCGCAGTAAATTGCATCCAAAGCATTTTTCTTAACGCCCAGTTTAATCATAAACTCGAGTTCTGGGGCAACCACGGTGTGCGGCACAACGGGGCTTCCCGCATCTGTGCCAAAGGCAATGGTGATTCCAGCTTCGGCAGCTTTGACCAGTCCAGCAAAGCGTGTGCCGCTCTGAACAGCTTTTTGACGTTCAACAATTTTCCATTCGGGGATGTTGTACGCCCTAGCGACCTCGGCTTGGGATTGCATTACCAACGGGGCAAAGGTGGTGACAATCGGAATGTTTTTTTCTAAAATGAGCGCAATCGTTTCATCGGTCATGTCGCCGCCGTGTTCGATGCAATCTACTCCAGCTTGGGCGACACGGTAAATGACGCTGTTAAAGGTGGCATGGGCAGTAATTGGTAAGCCGTTGCGGTGGGCTTCGTCTACAACCGCCTCGAGTTCGGCATCGGTGAATTCATTGAGGTCATGGCTTGCCATAATTTTGATTAAATCTGCCCCAGCACGGACTTGTTCGCGGACGGCTCGGCGCATTTCGTCTGCACCACTGGCTTCTTTACACGCCCAGTAGGTGTGTCCACCGGTTTGTACAATGGCTGCGCCACACGCCAATATCCGTGGACCCGGAAAAATCCCTTGTTCGACGGCTTGTTTAGCAAATAAATTGCTGTCGTGCATTCCAAGGTCACGCACTGTGGTAATGCCCGCTTGGAGGCTTAAGAGCATATTGCCAGCGCTTTTATAGGCATTGATTGGCTTGGAATCATAAATAGATTGATGCGCCAAGTCATGAATCCCATCCCAAGCCAGATGGGCATGGGAGTTGATTAAACCGGGCAGAATTGTACCGCCAGTGTTAAGCGCATCCTCCTGTCTCGAGCCAAATTCAGAGGCGCTACCAACAGCTTTGATACTGCCGTTCTCGAGTTCGACAATTCCATCCTCGAGCAGTGGGGTATCAGGGCTGCCACTGACCACCCTACCACGCAGCAGAACGGCTGATTTTGGCGTGTCAAACATCGGCTTAATGATTTTCTCGAATTTCCAAGCGGGGGCTTCGGGCATAATTTATCCTTTCTGGGTAGTTGAGTGAGGGCGGTTGAGGGGCGACTTGACTTTCTGATTCCTGTCACCTAATCTGTACCACATTCTACATGAATGCTGCATGCAGCATCCCGCATCCTAAGGTTTTGAAAGGACACACCATGATTTTGAGAGGAAAGGCATTGCGCGATCAGGTCTACGAGAACATCCGTGACCGCATCATTAGTGGTGAACTTCATCCCGGCGATGCCCTAGTCGAAGTCGAACTGGCAGCCCAACTGAATGTCAGCCGTACCCCTGTCAGCAATGCCTTGGTGATGCTGCGTGAACGTGGATTGATTTATGACTCTGGTGGACGGATGGAAGTCAGTGTCCTCAAACTCGAGGATGTGGTCAATCTGTATTGGTGTCGAATGGGTTTAGATGGTGTGGCGGCTTTTTTAGCCGCGTCAAAAATCACCAAACCAGAACTCAAAACCTTAGAAACTTACCTTAAAGCATGGGAAACACCTGTCCAAGAATCGGATTTAAGTGCGTTGTGGGTCAGCGACCTCAAATTCCATCATCATATCTACGAGGTTTCACACAATCGGCATTTGATTCGCTTTAGTGAAATCACCGCCGAACTCGCGGCAGTTTACCGCCGCAACACGATTCGTCGGATGTCCGACCCGCAAAGTGGCACAAGTCGCTCGAGGGATGATGTTCGTGCCGAACACCAAGCCATTTTTGAAGCAATAGCCAGTAAAGACCCTATCGCGGCAGAACATGCCGCACGGCGGCACATTCAAATGGTGATTAAACACTTGGAGCTTGCTGACATGAGTTTAGAACTCCGCGAAGAACCGCCGATGTTAAGTGCCGCACCAAGCGTGGCTGCGAGGAGCTTATGAAGTGGCTCGAGAACAAAGTCGCAATCGTGACTGGCGCTGGCAACGGTATGGGACGAGCCACAGCCCTACTTTTTGCCGAAGAAGGCGCGAACGTGGTATTGGGCGATATAGACGAAATTGGTGGCAAAAGTGCGGTAGAAGAAATTATCTCGAGCGGCGGAAAAGCTGTGTTTGTACGGTGCGATGTTTCCAAAGAAGCCGATGTTAAAAACATGGTGGCGGTTGCCAAAAAAGAATTTGGTGGACTGCACACGATTTTTAACAATGCTGGAATCGAGCAACCCAAAACCCCAAGTACGGATGTGACTGAAGAACTCTTTGACCGTGTAATTGATGTCAACCTCAAAGGCACATTCTTTTGCTGCAAGCACGCCATTCCCTTGCTGCTCGAGTCGGGCGGTGGCACGATTGTCAATAATTCATCGGTTTCGGCTTTTGCCAATGTTGGCGGGAATATCTCGTATGGCGCTTCTAAAGGCGCAATCATGAGCCTGACCAGAATTCTAGCCATCGAATACTCGAGACAAAACATTCGGGTTAATGCCATTTGCCCCGGTGTGATAGACACGCCAATGAACCAACGCAATTTGGATTTAGCACAAAACCAAGAAGCTACAAGGCAAATGTGGATGGAAAATACCCCGATTGGGCGTATGGGAACACCGCTCGAGATTGCTAGAACCGTGCTGTACCTCGCCTCGGACATGAGTTCATTCACCACAGGTATCGGACTTTTAATTGACGGCGGGCGGGTTGCCACATGAGACTCCTCGGCAAAGTTGCGGTGGTCACAGGTGCAGCCCGAGGCATTGGGCGAGCCGTGGCAAAGGCTTTTGCGCTCGAGGGTGCAATTGTTTACGGCGCAGACCGCGAAATCCAAGAACTCGAGACTGAAATGAAAACCCTGCGTGAAGCTGGACTACAAGCCCATGCTGTGCCACTGAATTTACTCGAGCCAAGTAGTGTCGAGAATCTAGTCCAAACAGTTCTGGGGCAACAAAACCGCATAGATATTCTTGCCAATGTCGCGGGCGTAATTGTTGAGAAGCACCTGATAGACACCACACTCGAGGACTGGGACACGATTCTAGGGATTAACTTACGCGGTGTGTTTTTGATGTGTCGTGCTTTTGCACCTGCCATGCAGCAAGCTAAAAACGGTTCGATTATCAACGTTTCGTCTCGAGCAGGAGTGATGGGTTTTGCCCATGAAATCGCCTACTGTGCCTCGAAATTTGGTTTAGAGGGTTTGTCTCGAGCCATCGCCGCCGATTTGGGCGAATATGGTATTGCGGTCAACACCATCACGCCCGGCACACCAACCCAGACCAGCATGAGTATGCAGACGTATTCCGAGGAAACCAAGAAAATCTGGAAAGACCCGTTTTTGATTATGCCAGCCTTTGTTGAATTGGCACTGCAAAACTCAAGTGGGATTCATGACCAGTATATCAATGCGTGGCAACGCTCCGAAGAATTGCGCCAGATGGGGTGGAACGCATGAACGCCTTTTTGTGCGAACGTCTGATAGATGGCACAGGCAAGCCACCACTCGAGAATGTGGTACTGCTCGAGGAAAACGGGCTTATAAAAACCGTGGCTCGAGCGGCTGACATCAGCATCCCAGACCATGCAACCATTATTCGTACCCAAACCCTGATGCCCGGTTTGATAGACACCCATGTGCATTTGGCGTACACAGGCAAACCCGAAAAAGGGGCGTTTCGCAGTGAAGCCAGCGAGACCTCATACCCGCTTTTGGCATTACGTGCCGCCAAACATGCCAAGGACACCCTCGAGTGGGGTTTTACTTCGGTGCGTGATATGAACGCGCCCGGCGGCGTGATTATTGACTTACGCGATGCAATTAACGCGGGTCATGTGCAAGGCTCGAGGGTCAAGGCTTGCGGCTTAGGTTTGTCGGTCACGGGTGGACACATGGATGCTGGCGGTTGGGGCGACCATGTGAGGTTTACAGATATGACCCTGCCCTGCGATGGCGCACTGGGTTTTATTCGTGGAGCGCGAAGTCAAGTTAAACGTGGCGCAGATTTTATTAAAATCAATTTGTGTGTTGGCTCGAGGGTGAATGTTGAACATACCCCGTACCGCCAAGAAATGACCGACGAAGAAATCGCGGCAGTGATGCAGGAAGCAGCCCACCTCGAGAAATTTGTGGCAGCCCACACAAGCGGTGGTTCAAGTGTTAAAAAAGCTGTGGCACTGGGCTTAAATACGGTTGAACACGGGCATTGGATAGATGAAGAAACAGCCGATTTGATGGCTGAACGCGGCGCGTATTATGTGCCAACGTTACTTGTCAATGAGCGCAATTTTGATTTTCCGCTCGAGCATCTGAGTGCTGCTACACGGCTCTGGCTCGAGAAATCCCGCGAGGACAAATGGGTTTCTTTAGAAATTGTGCATAAGGCTGGCGTAAAAATTGCCCTCGGCACAGATGCAGGTTTTACCTTGCCACACGGCAGCATGAACGCTCGAGAATTGGAGCTTTTGATGCACGGTGGCTTAACGGCGCTCGAGGCAATCAAAGCGGGTACACAAACAGCCGCCGAACTGATGCAAATGCCAAATCTGGGTTCAATCAAAACTGGCAAAATTGCAGATTTACTCTTAGTAGACGGTAATCCACTGGAAGATATAAAAGTGTTACAAGATAAAAATAATCTCCGTGTTTTCAAAGATGGACTCGAGGTACAGGCATGAGTGAAACTTTTCTTAACGTCAAGCGTCTGATTGTGGGCGATGGCTCAGTCCTTGAGAATGCTGTGCTGCATGTTCAAAACGGACGCATTGCTGGTGTCTCTCGAGCCAATGAAATCAGCCTTCCAGAAGGTGCAAATATCATTCACGGTGAAACCCTCTTGCCCGGCATGATTGATGCCCATGTTCACCTTGCCTACAGTGGTGCTATCGAAGCTCGGGCTTTTCGTGCCGAAGCCTCTGAAATGTCGTACCCAAAATTGGCGCTCAGAGCCGCCCGTTACGCCCGTGAAACCCTCGAGTGGGGAGTAACGGCGGTGCGTGACCTGAACGCCCCCGGTGGCGTGATTATTGATTTGCGCGATGCCATTAACGCGGGTTATGTGGCGGGTTCTCGGATGCGGGCGTGTGGCTTAGGGCTTTCGGTGACGGGTGGACACATGGACAAAGGCGGCTGGGGCGACCATGTAGCACTGCGCGACATGACTTATCCGTGTGATGGGGCGCTCGAGTGGCAAGCAGGGGTACGAACCCAAGTCAAACGTGGTGCGGATGTGATTAAAATTAACCTCTGTGGCGGTTCTTTCCGTGATTGGCAACACCCGTACAAACAAGAAATGGACGAGTCCGAAATCATTGCTGCCATCACCGAAGCCCACCGTCTCGAGAAACGGGTAGCAGCGCACACAAGCGGTGGTTCAACCGTCAATATGGCGGTCAAAGCTGGGCTGGACAGTGTTGAACATGGGCGCTGGCTAGATGACGAGTGCTTAGACCTAATGGCAGAAAAGAATTGTTACTATGTGCCGACGCTGCGGGTGCAAGAAAATCACTTCGAGCATTCATGGGAAGCCCAAAATGCCAATGCCAACAGCATTAAGTGGCTCGAGCTTGGGCGCGAAGCAATGTGGGACAGTTTGACTCGAGCCAAAAAAGCTGGCGTGAAAATCGTGACTGGCACAGATGCAGGTTTTATGCTGCCACACGGTCTTTCTAACCATCATGAAATGGAACTCTTGATACGTGGCGGTTTAAGCGCACTCGAGGCAATCACGGCGGCCACCCAAACGGCAGCAGAACTCTTGGACATGCCCGACATTGGCACACTCGAGGTGGGCAAAATTGCAGATTTGGTGCTGGTGGACGGTAATCCATTAGATGATATTCGTGTTTTACAAGATAAAAAGAACTTACGTGTTTTTCAGAACGGTCTCGAGGTCTCTCGAGCCAGTGGAGGTCATTTGTGAATCCCCGTG
>JAYWHB010000521.1:0-2936 GCA_043777915.1 Deinococcales bacterium | reverse complement strand
TTTTCCCCGCCCCATTTGGTCCAAGTAAGCCGTAAATTTCGCCAGCTTTGGCGCTAAAGGACAGGTCATCTACGGCAATCACTTTGGGCGAATATCGTTTCGATAAATTCTTAACGTCAATCATCACAACCACTTTACGAGGCTCGAGGATTAAAAGTTTCCGCATTATGAAAGTTCAGGTGTTGATAGCCCTTATCATCAGCGTCCTCAAATAGCCAAAAAACCAGAGAAGCTACACCCCGCTTTTAACGGCGGGGTTCTTGCTGATTTTTAATTTGCTGATATTCCTTTGCTCCGTCCGGCTTGCAGATTCTCGAGCATCAGTTCTGCCACATCTTTAATCGCCACCCCACTGTCTTGGGCTTCGGGCGTACTTTGCAACATAGACTTGCAGAATGGGCAACCGACCGCCACAGTTTTTTCTGGCTGGCTCGAGATAGTGGCTTTAATTTCTCGCATTCGGTTGTCAGACACGCGCTCTGTGCCGTGTTCTTCTTCTTTCCAGAACTGTCCGCCGCCCGCGCCACAACAAAAACTCTTATCGCGGCTGCGTTCTAGCTCGAGGATTTCAAAGCCAATGTTTTTGAGGTTTTCGCGTGGTGCGTCGTAGACCCCGTTGTGCCGCCCCAAATAGCAGGGGTCGTGGTAGGTGATGCTGCCGCTCGAGAAGTCCGCCATCTCGAGCAATTTATCTGAAACCAACTGCTCGAGATAAGCGGTGTGGTGCATGACGGTGTAATTGCCGCCAAGTTGGGGGTACTCATTACCAATCATGTTCATACAGTGCGGGCAGGTTGCAACAATCAGTTTAGGTTGTACAGCATTCAGGGTTGCGACATTTTTACTCGCCAGTTCTTGGTATAGATACTCATTGCCGGTGCGCCGCGCTGTATCTCCGGTACAACTTTCTTTCTTGCCGAGTACCGCAAAATTCACTTTGGCAGCTTGCAACAGTTGCACAAAACTCCTCGAGACTTTCTGGGCGCTTGGGTCGTAAGTGGCAGCACAACCGACCCAGTACAGCACGTCTGGATTTGGATTCTGGTCAATGGTCGGAACACTAAGCCCATCTGCCCATTCCATGCGCTTATCGCTGCTGATACCCCACGGATTGCCTTGGCGTTCCATGCCCGTAAAGGCGGTCTGTAATTGCTTTGGGAATTCACCAGCCATCATCACCCGTTCCCGACGAATATCAATAATGTCGAGCATTTGCTCGTCCTGCACAGGACAAACCTGCATACACGCGCCGCAAGTGGTACAACCCCAGTCCGATTCTTGGTTAATTGCAAACTCTAAGAGTGGTCGCGGGGAAGCCTCACCAGCTAAAAAACTTGGGCGCAATTCAAACGGGCTGCCGATTAAAGCGTTTAACTCCATGCGTTTGTTAATCTCGAGCGCGGCAGGACTGAGCGCCTTGCCTGTGGCATTGGCGGGGCAGACATCCTGACAGCGATTGCACTGAATACAAGCGTAGGCATCGAGCAGCCTTGGAAAGCTTAAATCCTCGAGCCGCAATGCCCCAACTTTAGGCTCATCAGACTCAAGAACGCTTAAATCCATAAACGGAATTACACCACTGCTTAAAGGCTGTCCATCACGCCGCCGCTCGAGTGCATAGTTTATTGTGGCTGTGGCGATGTGAATGTGTTTAGAACGCGCAAAGTACGGTAAAAATACCAGAATGCTACCAAGTGCGCCCCAAAACGTAACATGCAGCCCAGTAATAATCGAACTTTCGGATGGCGCAAGCGTCGCAATTGCCCCAGCCATCAGACTTGCCAAGGGCTGAAATACGTCTGGATTGGTGTTTGACTCGAGTAATTTTAAGCCTTGCCCAAGAAAACGCATTCCGACATGAAAAGTAATAAAACCTGAGACAATGCCGCTATCTGAGGGGATTTTTCCATTTTTGATGGCTTCATGCAGTAAGGTACGCGGATTAAACGAAAAGGCTTTTGCGCCATCCGTTGTAAAAAAGCGCCGAATCCACAGACCAATTACACCAAATAAAATCGCCCCAGTTAATAAATCGGCGCTCAGCAAATACAGGGCTGTGTACCAAGTGTTACTTTTGACATGAAAACCAAAGAAACCCTCTAAACCGTCCACCACATTGACCAACAAATAATAGGTGAAGCCCAAGAAAATCCCAGAATGCAATAAACTCACCCAAAAGCGGTCTCTGAAGACTCGAGACATGGTGATGGTTGTCCAGAGCGCTGCACCTATTCGACTGGGTAAGTTGTCAAAACGGTCTTCGGAATCTGGCGCTCCCCTCGAGATGGCAAGGTAAATTCGGTAAAAATAAAGCATCCCCCAAGAACCAAAGAACCCAGCCACCAGCACAAACACAATTTTCTCGAGAACAGATAACTCAAACATGATGCCCCCTTAAGACCTAAATAAGAATGCCAGTATTCTAACGGAAATGGCAGATTGAAACTCGAGACTCGAGTTCAGGTTCTGAATTGGCAAATCGAGTGAACATCAAAACCATGTTGCTTCAATTTTTGCTCCCAGATTTCCAATCGCTATTGGTGGCTAAAATTCCCAAGTTGTAACGCCGTTAGCCTCTGAAAGAATGCAACATCATCGTTAAAACAGGACAGACACAGGGGTGTCTTGACCATAAACGCGCACCTGACGAGCATGGTCGCCTGTCCCTACAATTACGGCGTAAAAACATGTCAGGTAGGGGCGAACCCCCGTGTTCGCCCTGCTATTGATGTAATTCGACGAAACATTTCTAAAATCAAGACCTCTCGGATACCCGTTGTACAGCCTTCTCGAGCCTAATTCTAATTTGCGTGGCTATGCTAATGTCTATGCACAAATTCTAAGTACACGTCAAAACTTTTAACCCGCGCTTAAGAGCGTGAATTCCGATACGGTAATTGCGTCAAAACAAACCGAAAGGAATTCACCTATGAAGC
>JAYWHB010000520.1:0-8151 GCA_043777915.1 Deinococcales bacterium | reverse complement strand
AACGCCAAAACGACCAAGATGTCTTCACTGCCATTCTCGAAGCCATGACCGCCCTGCGGCTCGAGTCCAAAATTCTCGAGCCTCGAGAAGCACAACGCGAAGCCCATATGCGACAAACCATTCGTAAAGCCCAAAAAGACGGCTTCAAAAAAATCGCGGTGGTCTGTGGTGCATGGCACTCACCCGTTTTGAACCCTGAAAATTTTGACCAAAAAAACGATGCTAAACTACTCGAGGGTCTGCCCAAAACTGCCGTCTCGAGTACCTGGATTCCGTGGACATATGGGCGCTTAGCGCGTTCGAGTGGCTACGGCGCAGGCATCACCAGCCCGGGTTGGTACGCACATCTGTGGGAATTGCAGGATTCCTCGTCGCGCAATGTCATCACCCATTGGCTGACCAAAGTAGCGCACTTGCTCCGAGCCGAAGATTTACCCGCCTCGAGCGCTAGTATCATCGAAGCGGTGCGACTTGCCGAGGCACTCGCCGCCCTGCGTGGTTCGCCAATGCCGGGCTTGGATGAAATGAACGAGGTTTCTCGGGCGCTCTTTGCCTGGGATTCTGATTTGCCGCTCGAGTTAATCAAAGAAAAACTGATTCTGGCAGAAACCCTTGGGGCTGTCCCTGCCTCCACGCCAACTGTGCCATTGGTGCAGAATCTCGAGGCGGAACAACGAAGGTTGCGCTTCAAGCCTGATGCCGTTGCTAAGAATGTCGAATTTGATTTACGAACCCCCAACGACTTAGAACGCAGTGTGCTGTTGCACCGTTTGCGGCTGCTTGGTGTGCCGTGGGGCGAGGTGATTGGCAGCAGTGGCAAGGGGACATTCAAAGAGGCGTGGCGGGTTCAATGGCAGCCAGAATTTGCGGTGCGTTTAATCGAAGCCGCGATGTTTGGCTCGAGTGTGCTGGAAGCCGCCACCCAAAAAGTGCTGGAAATCTCGAGCCTGACCAGTCATTTACCGACCCTGACGGGCTTACTCGATGATGTGCTACTTTCTAACTTGCCCAACGCGGCACAGTTGGTCTTAACACGGCTTGAAGCGGCGGCGGCGCAGGATGCGGACATTAACCACCTGATGATGGCAGTGCCGCCGCTTGCTCGAGTGCAACGTTATGGCAGCGTCCGCCAGTTTGATTCAACCATGCTGCAAGGTGTTGTGTCTGGTTTGGTCTTAAGAATCTGTATTGGTCTACCGAACACCTGTGCCAGTTTATCGGACGAAGCGGCGGCTGACCTTTACCCAAGAATCCTCGAGCTACACGCCGCCATTGCCACCCTCGAGCAACCCGATTTACTGACAGAATGGCGTAATGTGCTTGGGGTCTTAGCAGTCCAACACGGACTGCATGGCTTAATCGCTGGGCGTGCTGTGCGTTTATTGCTCGAGGCTGGTGTCTACACGCCCGATGACACCGCTAAACGTTTATCGTATGTGGCTGGAATCGCCACCGACCCAAACGAAGTTGCAGCATGGACAGATGGTTTCTTGCGCGGTTCTGGTTTGGTCTTGGTTCACGATGACGCGCTGTTTGGTGTATTGGACTCGTGGGTGCAACACCTCACGCCCGAAGCCTTTATCGCCATTCTGCCCCTGATGCGCCGCACCTTCTCGAGTTTTGAAGTGGCAGAACGTCATGACATCGGGCAGAAAGTCAAAACCCCAAGGCAAATCACCACGTCTCGAGCCACCCAAAATATAGATACCACCCGAGCCGAACAGGTCATTCCGTTAATCCACCAAATGCTGGGTATATGAATTTATTTTCGAGTCTCCAATCGTTTTGTAGTGAAGAGAGCAAACAAAAAAGCTACAGCTTCTGGTGTGGTTTTAATGCGTTGCCAAATTGCAAAAGCTCGTTTAATATCATCTATCATTTTTTTGGTTTCACGTTTACTAAAGTATTGCGTCAAATCATAGTCAGCTGTGTGCCGTTTTTCCTGAGCTTGAAAAAAAGTATCAGCAACTTGTCGCAAATCACTCGAGACAGTTTTGCTACCCAAAGGGATTGCCAAAAAGTCAGGCAAAGTTCCGCTTTTGAAAGATTTGGCTGCGTTTTTCATTTCCGTATGTTCAAAAATTCGTCGAAAAGTCTTATCGAAAATTTTTGTGTTATTGCCACGCAGAAATGCGCGAGCTGCTTCCTCGGTAAACAAATGGAAAAGTGCATAGTATCCTGTGGAGATTGCTCGACGCAGACTAGCTTGTTTTGGTTTAAGACGTTCGCGGTGCGACAAGTGTATAGCAACATCCAACAGTTCTTTTGGCAAACTCATGCGTTCACCAATTGCGGAAATCGGTGTGGTAAATCAGTTTTATCAATGAATGAAAAATATACATTTTCCACTTGTTCTTTCATAAGTTTTTTCGCAGCATTTTCAAGCTGTGCTTCGATGGCTTTGTATCTTTCATAAGTCCAATCTGCTTCATTTTTGACATCCAAAACGACATCAACATATGCCGATAAATCTCCCGACCAGTCTCTACCAAAACGTACAAACACATTGGCAATTTGTTTTCCTGAAATACCCGTACCTTTCAAAGCTATCTTAATAGCTTCATCAAACTCTTTGTCTTTTCGTACCTCAATCATGGTTAAAGTATAGTCAGACTTATTTCATATCTCAAGAGGAGAAAATCATGTCCCTAAAATCCCAAATCCCTAAATCATGGCAAACCGCCCTCGAGCCAGAATTCTCTAAGCCCTACATTCCTAAACTCGAGGCGTTTCTCGAGACTGAACGTAAGGCACATTCGGTTTTCCCACCAGAATCAGAAGTTTTTTCTGCGCTCGAGTTCACCCCCTTTAATGCCGTGCGGGTGCTGATTGTCGGGCAAGACCCTTACCACGACGACAATCAAGCGCATGGTTTAGCGTTTAGTGTGCAGC
Source organism: Deinococcales bacterium (assembly GCA_043777915.1). Lineage (GTDB taxonomy): Bacteria > Deinococcota > Deinococci > Deinococcales > JAAFIG01 > JAAFIG01. The sequence continues at coordinate 5,259 of JAYWHB010000520.1, read as the reverse complement.
GTGGCATGAAAATCCCACCGAGTTTGGTCAACATGTACAAAGAACTCGAGACAGATTTGGGTGTGCCACGGGCAAAACATGGTTTTCTCGAGTCATGGGCGCGTCAGGGTGTGCTGATGCTCAATACCGTGCTGACAGTTCGGGCGCACGAAGCAGCCTCGCACAAAGGCAAAGGCTGGGAGAACCTGACCGATGCAATCATTAAGGCAGTCAGTGCCAAACCAGAACCCGTGGTGTTTGTCTTGTGGGGCGCTCATGCCCAGAAGAAACTCGAGTTGATAGATACCAAAATGCACACAGTTATTCAAAGCGCTCATCCTTCGCCGCTCTCGGCACGAAATGGTTTTTTTGGTTCTCAGCCTTTTTCTAAAATTAACACAGCCTTAAAAACCCCGATTGATTGGAGTCTCGAGTAATCTAAATCAGTGAGGTGAGATATGAAGAATCAAATAAAAGTGGCATCACAGCTTGAACGCGAAAAAATTCATGCCGAAATTTGTGCTTATGCCGAAGAAATGGGTGGTTCAATAGAGGATATTGACTTAGATTGGCAAGCTGCAAGCTACGAAGTGTTTTCACGGGAAAATTGGTTGGAGTGTGAAAGATGACCCTCGAGTCTGAACGCTTACGCCGTTGGCGTTTGCTGCTGGGCAGCGCCGCCGATGATTCATGCGGTGCATGTAGCGCAGCCGACCAGCGCTTAGACCTTGCCCTCGAGTCCTTATACGGCGATGGTGATACAAAACCGATGTCGCCCGAAGACAAAGAAAAAAATCGTAACAATGTCGGTAAGGGCAAATCCCAACCCAAAGTCGCCCGTTGGCTTGGCGACATCCGTGAATTTTTCCCAAGCAGTGTGGTACGGGTGATGCAGCGCGATGCTTTTGACCGCCTTGGCTTAAAACGAATGCTGCTCGAGCCAGAGATGATGGAAGCCGTCACCCCAGATGTGCATATGGTCAGTACATTATTAGCCCTAAAAAACATCATGCCACAAAAAGCCAAAGAAACCGCACGGCTGATTGTGCGAAAAGTGGTGGATGAACTCGAGAAAAAACTAGCTGAAAAAACCCGAGAAGCTGTGATTGGCAGCCTTAACCGCGCCATGCGAAACCGCCGCCCAAAGCACACCGAAATGGATTGGAACAGAACAATTCGGGCGAACCTAAAACACTACCAACCCGATTACCAAAGCATTGTGCCAGAAATTAAAATTGGTTTTGGGCGCAAACGCTCGAGTTTGCGCGATATTATTTTGTGCTTAGACCAAAGCGGTTCAATGGGTTCAAGTGTAGTTTATGCGGGTGTGTTTGGTGCAGTGCTTGCCAGCCTACCCGCCGTGCGAACACGGGTCGTGGTCTATGATACGGCAGTGGTGGACTTGACAGCAGAACTCCACGACCCAGTGGATGTGCTTTTTGGCACACAACTTGGTGGTGGCAATGACACCCCAAAGGCGCTCGATTATTGTGCGGGCTTACTCGAGAAACCAGAAGACACTATTTTTATTTTGATTTCTGATTTGTACGAAGGTGGCGGCAGTGCGGCAATGCTCTCAAAACTCGAGGCATTTATTGCTTCGGGCGTGACCGTCATTTCGCTGCTAGCGCTGTCTGACGATGGCAGACCCAGTTACGATGTCCAGAACGGGGCGGCGCTTGCCAAAATGGGTGTGCCGGTCTTTGCTTGTACTCCAGACCTTTTTCCAGACATGATGGCGGCGGCTATTTCGAGGCGTGATATTTCGCAATGGGCAGCCACCGAAGGGATTGTGACCACTCGAGCTTAGCATTTCTCAAATCATTGGGTGCATCGCAGAGAAGGTTAAACAGTTGACAAATCTTAAATAAGTATACATAATGTAAACTAAGTTGGCACAATCTATGCCAAAAAGGGGTCATTATGAAAGCATTGGTCACGGGCAGCACAGGAATGCTTGGTCACAACTTGGTTCGGGCTTTGCTTGAGTCTGGCTGGGAAGTCAAAGCGCTGGTGCGCTCCAAGCAAAAAGCTCAGAAACTTTTTGGTGCTTTATCGCTCGAGATTATTGAAGGTGATATGGAAAATGTCGCAGGTTTTAGCGCTCAACTCGAGGGCGTAGATACTGTTTTTCATACGGCGGCGTATTTTCGTGAGTATTACTCGGCTGGAGAAGACCACTGGGCTAAACTGAAACACATTAACATTGATGCAACTTTACAGTTAATCACAGCCTCCGAGAAAATCGGGGTCAAGAACTTTATTCATGTCTCCTCGAGTGGTTCGGTCAGTATTCCAAGCAACCACGATGTTGCCGACGAAAGCACACCAATCGCCAGCCAGACACAAAACTTATATTTCAAAAGTAAGGTCGAAGGCGATAAGGCAATAAAAAAGTGGCTAGAAGCCGCTCCTCGAGCCATGAAAATTGTGACCATTCTGCCCGGCTGGATGTTTGCTCCAAGAGATGCTGCCCCAACTTCGGCTGGGCAACTGCTGCTTGATTTTATGCAGCGTAAAATTCCTGGAGTCATCAACGCTGGAACAAGCACTGTTGATGCTCGAGATGTGGCAACCGCGATGGTTAAAGCAGTTACAGATGGGCAAAATGGCGAAAAATACATTGTGGCTGGGCGCTTAGTGCGTTTTGCCGAGTTGTTTGCGGTACTGGAGAAAATTTCAAAGGTCAAAGCACCAAGCACCAAACTGCCAAGCTGGTTGGCTTTAATGGTGGCTCAAGTTGATACCTTTGTTTCAGGGCTACAAAAGAAAACCCCAACCATGCCATTTGAGGGGATTCAAACAATGCTGGCACTGCACAACCTTTCGAGCGCCAAAGCCGAGCGCGAATTGGGCATTACTTTTCGCCCACTCGAGCAAACCCTGCACGATACACTGCTTTGGTACAAAGAAAATGGCTATCTCAAAGCTAGTTCTGGCACTGCCTAATGCTACAATGCGCCCCTAATGACGCTAACGCAACGCCGAGCCTCAAAACGCAAAATTGAAATTCTCGAGGCAGCCTTGGCGGTCTTGTCCGAAGATGGCTACAGCCGTGCCTCAATGGATAAAATTGCTGAACGGGCTTTACTGACAAGGGTTGGGTTGTACAAGCATTTTCGAGATAAACACAGTCTGATTGCGGCTTTGCGCCAGTATAAATTGCTCGAGTTGACCGAGCAAGTCCGAGCAGCGCTGCAAGCTGCTCCAGATTTTGAAAATAAGCTCAGAACCGTTGTTCAAGAAACACTTTTTTACCAAAGCCAGAATCAAGGTTTTTTTCGGGTGCTGCTCTCCAGCAGTTTCTCGAGCGACCTTAGCGCTGACGATTCACTCAAGCCATTTATTTATGTTGTGGCTGAAGTTTTTGCGCTTGGACTCGAGTCTGGCTTACTGCACCCCGCCGACCCACTCGAGTACGCTGGTTTACTGACCACTTTGGTTTTTGAACCAAGCATCAAGCAGGCTTTTATTACTTTGCCAAAAGATTTTGCGCCACCCAGCCATCTTGGTGAACTTATCTCGAGGGTTTTTTTACAAGGCGTGTTGATTTAAGCAGCTTATACAGTCTTTATTTAGATACTATGCAATCCGCAAAAAACGCGGATTGCTCCGTACCTGTCAAAGACGGTATTTATTGATACTCCTGTTAGTCGGAAAGTTCTACAAACTTTCTCAATTTGGTATTACAGCTTAGGTTTACCTAAGTCCATTGTCCAGTACGTGCCATACGCTCCACCATTGGAAAGCACCAAAGCAACTTCGCTAAAATTTGCATTCATGATGTTCGCACAGTGACCAGGGCTTTTTAACCAACCTGCCATGACCGCCTCGAGGGTTGGATACCCCGCCGCGATATTCTCGCCATAAGAACTCCAAACATAACCAGCCGTTTTCAAACGTTCTGCTAAAGTCGGTCCGGTTGGATTCTGGTGTGCAAAGTAATTTTTATCACGCATATCATCGCTGTGGGCTTTGGCAGCTGCCTCGAGCAAGGTGTTCCAGACCAACGGATTTGTGGCGGCAAAAGCCTTTGAACCACAAACTCGAGCCTCGCTTCGAGCCAGATTGATGGCGGCTAAGTAAGCCACGTTTGGACTAGGCGGTACAACACTTTCATCAGGAGGAGGACTGACAGGCGATGGTACGGTGCTTGTACAGGCAGCCAGCAGCAGCAATAAAAAGAAACGCTTCATGGCAACTAGGATAATCCTAGACTGTCAAAATTGCTGTGCAAAAATGAACCTCGAGTGCCTAGATTTTTAATCACGTATCAAGTTAAGCCCTGCCAGAAAGCGTGAAGTCAGTAAAAGCCATGCGTTTAATGTAGCCGAGAACCTTGTAAGAATCTAGTGTGTTAATCTAAAACAATGGATGCAAAAACTGTATTGGTAGAACAAATGACTCGAGCCGCTAAAGTCTTCTTAAAAACCTTAGAAGAATTCCCCGAAGAAAAGTTTCATACCGACTTGCCCAGTGGTGGCAATAGCGTGGCGTGGAACGCGCTGCACCTTGCAGACTGGGCGCAGATTCTAGTACCAGCCAGACTCGAGAACGTGGATACAACCTTAAAGTTTGCCTACCTTGGTTGGGAAGATGCCGACTTTGCCAAAGCCGTTTTTGGACTTGGGGCGGTCAATCTTAAAAGCAGCCAAGCCGAAATTATTGCCCACACAAAGCAGCAACTCGAGCGAGCCGCCACCGATTTAGCCCAAGCCGAACCAGCCCGACTCGAGGAGATGGTGCTAACTCCGATGGGTGAGCGCAAACTCTTAAACATCATCATGACTCATGTGGCGCATGTGCCGTACCATTACGGGCAAATTAAACTGAGCGCAAAGCAACTCCTGTGAGTCTGGTTTTAGAAGTCGAAAATTTAAGCGTTTCGCTGTCTGGTACAAAAATTCTCGAGGAAATCGGTTTTAATGTCGAGGCAGGTGCGTTGCTGCGTTTTACGGGTCGCAATGGTGCGGGTAAAAGCACCTTGTTGCGAGCAATCGCTGGTCTAATTCCATTTGTCGGGCAGGTGCTGGTTGGTGGCGCGAAACCCGCGACACTTGCCGCCAAACGCCAGACTTTATTTGTGCCAGACGAAGCTGCGCTCTACGAAGATTTAACGGTTTTAGAACACGCCCAATTTGTGGCGCGGCTGTACGAGCAACCGAAAGCCGAAACCGAAATTCAAGGCTGGCTCGAGAAGTTTTTTTTAACCAACCGCCTTAAAGATGTGCCTTCGGAATTCTCAAGAGGAATGCGACAGAAACTATCGTTAGCTTTAGC
>JAYWHB010000519.1:0-2947 GCA_043777915.1 Deinococcales bacterium | reverse complement strand
GATTCATAAAATAATCTCGAGCAGAAAGAAGGTGATATGAAAACCGAGCCGAGCAACACCGCCGACCCAGAGCCGTTAAGTTGTTACGGGGTTCATATCGCGCTATTGAACTGAACCCTTTTTTTCTAAACACTGTTTAGGGCAGTGAAATGGGGGTGAATCATGACCAGTTTTGAAACGGTTCTCGAGCCAAACGAAATTCTAGCCGTGCTGCGTGAAGGTCAGCGCCTAGAATTCAAAGCCTTATTGCGAAGCCAGCCCGAAACCAGCATAGACGCGGCTTTTCAGGATGCTAACCAAACTGAGCGCCTCGAGTTTCTGCGTTTACTGCCTGTAGAACGGGCTGCCAGTACCTTTACTGATTTACCCTTAATCGAACAAGCCGAGTTTGTACCAGATTTATCCGCCGACCGACTTCGGGTGATGGGTGCGTTTATTGGACCGGACGAAATTGCCGATTTACTACAAGAAATCTCGAACGCTGAGACTCGAGACCACCTCTTAAAAGCCTTACCGCCAACGCTTGCCTCGAGCGCCTTGGGGTTACTCCAGTACGAGGACGACGACGCTGGCGGGATGATGACCCCCGAATTTGTGGCGGTACTCGAGGCGTGGACAGTCCAACACACCTTGCAATTTTTACGCCAAGCCGCTGACCACGCCGAAACAGTCAGCAATTTATATGTGGTCAATTCTGAGGGGCAACTGACAGGCATGATTTCCTTACAAAGCCTTGTGACTGCCCCTTCTCGAGCCAAAATCGAAGACATTGCCCGTCGAGAAATTATTTTTGCCCGCACCAACACCGACCAAGAAGAAGTCGCCCGTTTAATGCGAGATTACGATTTGAATGTCATGCCTGTGGTGGACGAAAACGGTGTTCTTAAAGGGATTATTACGATTGATGATGTGATTGATGTTATGCAAGAAGAAGCCACCGAAGACATTTACAAAGGCGCAGCCATGGAAGGCTCAGAAATTGATTACCTTCGTACCAGCCCCATTATTTTATGGCAAAAACGAGTTTTGTGGTTAGCTGCACTGTCGGTCTCGGAAATTCTAACCGTAGCGGTCAATACGAGTTACGCGAATTTACTAACCCAACAAATTATTTTACAAAGTTATATCGCCGCCCTGATTGGCACAGGTGGCAATACAGGTTCGCAAAGCGCGGTGCTGATTATTCGGGCTATCTCCCAAGGACAAATTCGTGGACGAGACGCGCTTAAAGTGCTGGTTAAGGAATTCAGCACGGGTTTACTGCTTGGCGCAACCCTGGCTGTTTTTGCCTTTATTCGCGTGCTGGTCTTAAAATCAGACGCTGGCACACCAATTGCCCTGACCATTGCTTTAGCGGTTTTTGCAATTGTGTTTACCGCAAATATTGTCGGGGCGATGCTGCCAATCGCGTTTTATAAACTAAAAATTGACCCCGCCCTAACCTCGAGTCCGTTCTTAGCCACCATCATGGATGCGACTGGCTTACTGATTTACTTCAACATTGCCAAATTGGTACTGGGAATATAAAACCCCCACAACACTGTGGGGGAAATGATTCGGCTCAAGCCATGGCTGCACGTAAAGCTGTCACCCGCTCGAGCAATGGCGCAACTGCCCCAGCGTTTTGGTTTGCCATCTCGAGTTGCACAATTGCCCCGGCGTGAATGTGATGATCGTCTGGATTGCCAAATAAACTATCCAGCAAACCAAATTCATCTTGACTACGCAGATTTGCGTCGTTGCGGAACATTTCTAAGTATGTCCATTGGAATTGGCTCTCGGAAATGTTGCCACTCAGGTACTTATCCATCAGGTTTTTATACGGGTCTAGGCTGGTGTGTTTGTCGGCGGCAACCACTTCGCCAGTCAGTGGCGGCAAGAATTTCTCGAGATTCGGCTCGAGGTTTTCTTTGGTGATGTTCCAATTGTCCAAATCAAACTTGGCTTCTTGGTCGCGGAACAAAATAATTTGCGGACTCTGATGCACAATCCCTGTTAAATCTGCCACATGATTGCTGGCAGGACGAGCCTCGACCACACGAATCACACCGACAGGCACATCTGGGCGTTGACTTAAGTACGATTCGATATTGCCCCAACCCTGCATGGTTTTGTGGCACGTTCCAGCCTTAAAAATTGCACAAGCAGGATTTTCAGATAAAAACAAATTAACTTCTTCGGGGGTGGTTAAAGCAAACATTCTTTCACGCATAATAAACCTCTTTTAACATTGTGCAATAGTTTTGGCACAAAAACAGTTAGGCAGACGACACAGAAGGCAAAAGGCAAAGGGGTTAAAGTTTTTTCACTTCTGTTCGCTCAAGGGCTGCCACAAAATTGAGGTGATTAAACAAGTAATGTGCCAGCATGGTTGGAATCACACTGCCAGAAGAAACGGTGATTAGCCCAAACAACAAACCAATTAAACCTGTCCAGAGGGTATAACCCCATGCAGCCCTTGGAGCAGGATGAAAGGCTGCGAAAATAATGGCTTGAAGGATGAGCGCCAACCAAAGCGGTAGGAATTTAATGCCTAAGCCAAGCAGTAAACCCCGAAAAAAAAGTTCTTCACCAATTCCACTGGTTAAACTTAAGGCAAAAGCCCATGCGGGGGTTAAGTTTAACTGCCCAATAATGCCCTCGAGTTGTCCGCCCGCCAGTCGGAAACTGGGTACAAAATGCTCGAAAAGATGCGAAAGAATCATTGCCAGAAAAAAAGCAGTTAAAGAAGCAAACAAGGCAATTTCGGGGCTTGTGTCTGGAAGCGCAATACCCAGTAACACACAACCCAAGTAACCAAGTAGCATCATGCCAAGTCCGGGTAATGCCAAAATCAGTTTAATATCGAGTGGAAAACGACGCACGAGCAGCCAGTATAAAACGGGTTGGATGAGTTATACCTAGGATTCTTGTTTGATCAAATACCCGCCAAATCGGTTGACCACTC
>JAYWHB010000518.1:0-8159 GCA_043777915.1 Deinococcales bacterium | reverse complement strand
CAAATTGCTGTCCGATACCAAGCTCAGTGAGTTTACCGCGTTGCCCTTTTTGTAATTGCATAGGTCTCCTCTCGTAATTTTTGTGCTGTATATTACCTAAAAATTGTTAAAAAGGTTTGGGTTATTTTATAGGATTCGCGGTTGGTAAACTTGTTCAGTCGGGGCTAACCAAACCACACCACTGCCCTTAAAAATCGTCACCATCCCCTCGCCTCCACGCAACGTTCCAAGCAATGACTTTTGCGATTTTTCAATACTCATTTTTATTTTACCCGTTCGTGCAAAGGCTAAATTGCCATCAACTACCAATTGATCATTCTCGAGTTGCATCGTCATCAGTTCTTCGACTGGCACAGGAGATTGCAGTACCACAATACCCGTGCCTTTAAGCACGGGTTGAAAAAACCCTTCACCACTGAGCGCTCCGGCGGCAATGCTGTCTGGTTTTCGCATCCCAATGTCTATTTCACCAGCCGCCGCGACAAATGCCCCTCGGTCGCAAACCACTTCGTCATCTTCGATTTGCACCATTAAAAAGTGCTTAAAGGTTGGCTCGAGGAATATCGTTCCTTGTCCAGTGTAAGCGGTTTTGTACATGCTCTCGCCAGTCAAAGCACCTTTGACGGCACGGCTGAGCATTCCACCGAGTCCGCCACCGCCAGTGGTAGCGATTTCGAGCGCTCCCACCATGTAGTGCAGTTGCCCCGGTTCGGTAAAGAATTTGCCATTTTTGAGGGTCACTCGAATGGTTTTTAAGTGCTGACCAAGTTTTTCACGGTAAAACATCTCGGTAGGGTTGCCTGTGCCGCGCAATTTGGTGTACTGCATCAACTCGAGTTTACAACCGCTTATTTCTTGGGTTTCAATCACTTCCATGACTGGGCTTTCAAATTGGCTCATGCTGTCCTTATGGTTGAATGAAGCTCTTGGGTGGGAAGTTCTCCGTAGATTTGGGCTTGCCGCAGAATACGTTTTGCCCACTGGCGATGGGTGGCGGGTTCGCACATCTGGTCGCCAAGTCTAAAGACCGCTTGGGCATTTGGGTCAAGCACCGCTTGGGCGGCTTTGAGATCATCGCTTTTGACTTGATACGCCGCTTCGATAATTGGAATTTGCTGTGGATGAATAGCTGTTTTGCCAATAATCCCGTGTTGCACATCCATTTGCGTTTCTCGAGCCAGTGTATCTGGGTCATTGGTGTAATCGTAAACTGGGGCTGAAACATGAAAACCATACGGACGGAAAATCATAATCAGTTGATTGATAATTTGTCCTAAAGGGGTTTGATAGGCGGTAACACCCCGTTCACGGCGCATCGAAAGGAGGTTGAGTAAATCATTGCCGCCAATGCGAATTGAAAGTACAGGCAATTCTGAAGCCAGCAGTTGATCGCGCAGACGCTCCATTTTACTGATCGAAAAAGCATCTTTGGTTTCAACCGTAATCATGTATTCAAAAGTAAAACCCAAACCCGCTTTTCTGATGACTTGTAAGTAATGACCAAGTTTACTGGCGCAGACTTTAGGTAAAACAAAACCAGTGATGCGGTCAATGTGGTTTAGGCTCAGGAGTTGCTCGAGAACTTGGGGGTTTCTGACCCGCACAAAGCGTAACATCTGATGTTCAAGATACGGTAAGGTCAGTTTGATTTGCTGGATGGCGGTTTCGACATCCTTTTGAAGAATCGCATCTTCGGTGCAGTAAATTAAACTCCGTAAACTGGGGATTTGCTGACCTTGACCAAGGGCGATCAAGTCGTTTCGTGTGGCTGGAACATAAAGACTTGCTCCGAGTTCAATCGGATTGATGTTATCGCTGTGGCTCATGGGTTTCCTTAGAGTTCGTAATCGCTTGGGCTGATTCCAGCCGCTAAGCAGGCTTCGCGTAGCGCTTTTTTCTCAGCTTGGTCAAAGTTACCATCGCTTGAACCAATGATAATGCCAATTTGAATAATCGCTCTGGCTTGGTCTGGTTTAGATTTGAGTTTACTAATGGCTTGAATGGCATCAATTTTGCCAAAGTCATAATCTCTGGTCAGTTTGTCGCAGAAAAAATCGAACTTGGTTTTAAGCTCAGTCGGTGGAAAAATTGAAAGCACTGTATTATTGATAATTAAAGCTGTGGTTTTCTGCTTTTCACTTGGGTCTATGCTTCCATCAGCCGCCGCCACCAACGAACAGACCGCCATGGCAGCATTGGCAAAGTCGGTGTTCTTAAATTTACTGACTTCGGTTGAGAGGTTTTTAGCGAGACTACCGGCTTGTTCTTTTAAGTTATTCCAAAAGCTCATATTTCTCCTTGATGGTCTGGTTGACCTTTGATGAGGGCGATTGCAGCATACGGTAGGCTGCTTTCAAAAATGACTGGACAAGTTTGGGCGGCAAGATTTTCCAAGTGTTTTGTGTCCAAAGTGCTTTTTTGTAAAATCAGAGCCTCTGGTTGGCGGCGCAGTAGGACTCGAGTCGCTTCACCAATACTTGGTTTAACATGGTTTAAGGACAAATTAAAACGTTTTGAGATTTCCCCTAGGGTTTTTTGGCAAAGGGCTTGTCGTTGACTCGAAGCATGAACCACCGCTTGCCTAGGTTCTTTTAGGGCTTGACGAACAATTTCCATGATGCTGTCAACAAAAAACCTCGAGACATCATTGGTTTGTAGGTCTTCAAGCAACATCACTTGATGAAACCCAGCTTGACTTAAGATGGTGCGTGAAATGAGTCCAGAAACAGTGGCATTGAGCATGGCGTTTGGTAAAAGATAATCATGATGCGTGGCGGCGGTATCAGCTATGCCGATGGGGTCGCAAAGCACAAAAAGATCGCTTGAGATATTTTCGTGATGGCTTTGATTAAATGCCTTGACACTGGCTTTGAGGCTTGAATTGATCACCCCTTTGCCTGTCCAACCATCAATAAAGGCGATTTGACTGCCTCGGTGTTGCTGGCAGATTTGGCGAAGTGCTTCGGGGTCAATCCCATGGTCACGAATAATTGAAACAGAATAATGCCAGACTGAATGCCCGAGGTATTCGATGGTACGTTTAAGTAGAACACCAATAGGCGTACCGCCCCTAGCCAAAGAAACCAAAACACTTTTTTCTTGGCGAATTAGTTCGTAGGCTAAGGCAACAATATGCCGAGCCATGAGTTGCCCATTGCGTTCTAAAGCATCGGTAAACAATTGTTGATAGATGGCACTCGGGGCTTCTTCTCGACTGAGTAAATGTCCGTAATGAATACCACGACCAATCATTTGCTCTTTTTGTGCAATACTGATGGTTTGTGTTTGCGTCGGTTGCAATAAAAACTGCACGTCATTTGGCAGATAACTTCCCGAAAAATGGGTATCTGACGAAAGCGTGGTCATGGCTGCCTCTGGGTATTTATTTGCTGTTGTATTTCAGAATCAAGCGGATAACGTTGCTGGTCGCAAAGCTGCATAAATGGCAAGTCGGTCAGTGAATCGCCAATACCCAAGGTTTTAATTTCAGATTCTAATTTTAGGCGGTTCATGACTTCATAGACTGCGGTTTTTTTGTTGATGGCAGATGGGATAATTGAACTGATTCTGCCTGTGTGTAAAAGGTTGTAAGCACCCATGGTGAATGGTTGCAAGTGTAAATCAAGAAAGTCTTGGAGCGGTGTAAAATCTTGGTCTCGAGGACAACGAACCGAGATGTAGAGTGGCAAAGAATGCTCTTGATGTAAACGGATGGTGATTTGATTAAGGTCTAGTTGGCTTAAGAGCAGGTGATAAATCTGTAGGGTTGTGTCAATCATTGCTTGGATGATGCTTTTCGTTTGCTCGAGCCAAGGTTGGTCAATTTGGTTTTGATACAAAAGAGTTGCCCCATGATTGAGAATTGCCCAGCCATCAAAACTTAAGCCGTGTAAACGTCGGTACTCTGCGATTGAACGCCCAGTGGTTGGAATAATTGCGCCAAATTCTAGGGCTTGGTGGTACATTTCTAAATCCTCTGTGGTCATGACTGTGCTTGGTAAACCAAATTCGTTGACCCCAACAACCGCTATCCCACCTCGGTTCTGGTGACGAATAATGGTGTTGTCCAAGTCACAAAAAACAAAGTGTTTCAAGCCTCACCTCGAGTTTGATTGATCTGCACGTAACGCACATTATCAAATGGCAAGTAGGCTTTGAAGTTGGTTTCGGCACAAGCAATGACATTGCCCAGATGTTGGTTGTTGTACAAATAATTTTCGACTCCCTGACCATAGGGGTCAAGGCAAATTTCTCGACTCTGGATAACCCCATAATCAAGGATTGGCGAACGGGTCGAGGCGCGAAAAGTCACATCAAGACCTTTTTGCTCGAGCGCCAGGGCAAGTAAAAACGGTTCAAATTGATACTCACCAGTACCAATAACTTGCACTTCTTTAGACACAATATCTTGGGCAAGCTGGGTAGCTAACCTATCAATATAGGGGCGATGAAAACCACTGGCTCGAGTACCCAGGCGGTTTGGACTGGCTGGAGCGAGATGCGATTGGCTAACGCTGGTAACTGGTAAAGCCGCTTGCCAATGAGGGTTTGGCACGAAGGAAAGTCCTGATTCTAGTAAACTGACCGAACAGGTGGGGACTGGAAATTGACTCAGTACGGTTTGACGATTTTTTCCCAGAAAATCAGTCAAGGAAACCAAAATGACTTTTTCTAAGCGAGGAGCAATCTGCTTAAAGGCTTTGGCTAAGCGCAGTAAAGTCTGTCCGGTTGAAATTTCGTCGTCAATCAGCAGCAGATGGGTACTACTGGCAAAATGCTGAAGATGGGCTTTGCTTAAATGCAAAAGATGATGCGGGGCATGAGAATGGCTTTCTTCAAAACTCAGGGTTTGATGCTCGAGTTGATAACGGGTGGTGTTCAGGTACATTGACTGGTGATTTATTTTATCCAACTGATAGGCTTCAAAAACACCTTCACCTAAAGCCGTGGCAGTTTCTGCCATGCCAATCCAAGTGCTGGTTTGTGGTACATCAGGGCAAACTTGGTGGATGAGGCTTGCCAGTTGCTGGTAAGTCTCAAGCATGACTCGGGGTTGAACTGGTAAATGTTTACCAAGCACCTTTGAAATCAGCAAAAATCCACGTTTGGGATTTTGGCGCTGCCCAATCTCGAGTAAACGCTGAAACTGCGCTTTGTGGTGCTGGGCTAACTCGATGGTCAGATTCCCCGATGGAAGTTGCGCGATCATAGCAAAATCAACGCCTCTTTTGTCTCGGTGACCCGAATTAATTCTGGGCTTGGAGGCTTAATATCTTCGGGTTTTATCAGCCCCAACTCCAGACGCACCATGTTTAAGCCAAATTCAAAGCCAGTCGTCATCGAGAACCGTAAACCTCCAGACGGACGAGCATTAATCTCGAGAACACAGGGGTGTCGTTCACGGTTATTTTTAAATTGGATGTTAAAAATTCCATTTAATCTATAACGACTGGTTAATTCAACCACGACTTGATGAATCTGCGGGTGAGCGATTGAGCCGCAAACTTCTTGGACATTGCCTAAGCCACCAACTTTTTCACGCACCACTGCTCCAACCAAAGTTCCCGCTTTGGCAAGACAATCAACACTGTATTCCTGACCCGGCAAAAATTCCATGACCAACATCGGTGGAAATTGTTTTAATGGCTTAAAAAGGTGTTCGGCTTGTGCCATTGACATTCGGTGTGTATCACCTTTAAGAAAGTCTTTGATTCGTTCTTGCTTGGTAATAATCCGAAATCCATACCCATAAATACCAATGGCTGGTTTAATACAAACCAAATGCCCTGCTGACTGCACCTCAAAAATGGCTTGCTGCATTTCTTGCCATGTCTGCACCACTTTTGTCAGTGCCACTCGAGCCAGTCCTTGTGGTACGGACTGATAATGACCAGGAAAATCATCATAAAACGCCGCTTTATCTTCAAGATGTTTAAGCACTTTAGGTTCAGCCACCTGAAAAACCCGAGTTCCTAATTGGGCAAAATCTGCTTGGAATTGAGTTAAAAAGCTGGCTTCTTTGCTGGGAATAAACAGTTGTATTTGACTGGTTTTGACAAGATTTAAGGCAAATTTCAAATACTCTGCGCCAACCACGCCACTGGGTTCAATCAAGGTCTTCCAATTGCCATACAGCATTGGGCTATCTTTTGATGTGTGGGTTGCTAGAACGTTAAATTGTGGTGAGATTTCCTTGATGACATGAATAATTGGCGAGAAATTTTTATTAAACCAGACATTTTCGGGCATTGGTTTTCCTTGGTTTTACAATAAATTTTTAGCGGCTGCCACAAGGTCGGTTGCGTTGCTTGACTGGGTGTTATGACCGATGGCATGTAAATTCCAATCACTTGCTTGGCGCGATAATTTGACCATGATTTGACCCGTGTGGCTGCCTTGGGCAGACAAATTAAACTTAGCCACCTCTTTATTGTTGTGGTCAAGCAATCGGCAGTAGGCATTTTCGACCTTATCAAACGATTGACCACGGTAACTCGAGACCGTAAACACCAAATGTGCCACTTGACTAGGTACTTTGGTTAGGTCAACCTTAATCACTTCGTCGTCACCATCGCCTGCACCAGTGAGGTTATCACCCAAGTGTTGAATCGAACCATCTTTAGATTTTAATTGTCTAAAATAAACAATATCGGTATTCTGCCCATTTGCATCAAACATTAAGCAGGAAGCATCAAGGTCAATGCTATTGTTACCACCGGTTAAAGCACCAAAGAACCCCTTGGGCTTTGCAACATCCCAGCCTAAACCCATTTTGATTTGAGTGAGTGTAGCTCCTGTTGACTTCTCGAGACTAATAGCTTGACCTTTAACCAACGAAATTGCCATATTTTTTTCTCCTATTTACAACTCGAGAGTTTTACTCTCGAGTTGCTTGTTGAAAAATTGGTTATTGACTGGATACAAAAACTAGACATTGACACCATAAGAAGCAACCAACGCCTTAAAACCATCGTTATAGCCTTGACCAATGGCTTTAAATTTCCATTCACCATTGTTACGGTAGACTTCACCAAAAATCATAGCCGTGACGGTACTGGCATCTTCGGAAAGGTCAAAACGAGCAATTTCTGCTCCACCTGTTTCATTGATGACACGGACATAAGCTCGTTCAACTTGCCCAAAGCTCTGCCCTTTGGTTTCACCATCAAAAATGACAACTGCCGCTATAACTTTTTCAATATCGGCTGGTAAATTGGCAAGGTCAATGACGATGCTTTCATCATCGCCGTCACCTTCGCCTGAACGGTTGTCTCCGGTGTGTTCAACTGTACCGTCGGTTGATTTTTTGTTGTTAAAAAATACAAAATCT
The DNA here is from genome assembly GCA_043777915.1 of Deinococcales bacterium. Classification (GTDB taxonomy): domain Bacteria; phylum Deinococcota; class Deinococci; order Deinococcales; family JAAFIG01; genus JAAFIG01. The sequence goes on along the minus strand of JAYWHB010000518.1, from coordinate 829 downwards.
CCGTCAGAGCGAACCTTACCATTAGCACCAACCACGAATGCCAAAGCATCCAAATCAAAGCCAGCCCCATCGGTCTTTCTTACATCCCAGCCCAAGCCCAGTTTAATTTTGGTGAGACCAGGTGCTTCTTTACTGAGATTGACGTTACCGCCCTTGGTGAGTGAAACTGCCATGTGAACCTCCAAATGAATGAATTGCTTATTGCCGAGTTGCCTTAAGAACCACTGCTTACATTGTACGAGAAAAATCAAACTTTCGTTCCCAATAAAAATTGAGACAAATCCTCGAGCCTGACGCTTTCTTGTTCTCGTGTCACCACATCACGCACACTTAAGACACCTGTTTCGCGTTCATTGCTGCCAATAATCACCGCGAATCTCGAGCCAAACTTCTCGGCATCGGCTAAGGCTTTGCCCATGCCTTTGACTTTATAGGCTGCCAGCGCTTGCCCGACGCTTCGCACGGTTCGAGCCACATTTTGGGCATATAAAATACTGTCTTCATCTAAAGGAATCACATAAACCAGTGGTTTCTCGAGGTCTCGCACAACAATTTTTTCGGCTTCCATAGCTAAAATAACCCGTTCTGCGCCGCAACCCCAACCCACACCGGGTGTGGGCTGCCCGCCCAGAATCTCGGCAAGCCCATCGTAACGCCCGCCTGCCAGAATGGTGCTGCACCCAGCCATTTCAGGCGAGTTATGGATAAATTCAAAAGCCGTGCGGCGGTAATAATCTAGCCCACGCACAATACTTGGGTCAATCACAAACGCTATTCCCCAAGCGGTTAAGCATTTTTGCACCGCATCAAAGTGTTCTCGAGCCTCAGC
>JAYWHB010000517.1:0-2961 GCA_043777915.1 Deinococcales bacterium | reverse complement strand
AATTAGCCGACTTTATCACCGATGCTGTGGGTATTCCGATGCTGCACATTGCTGATGCCACAGCCAAAGCCGTCGTGGTACAGGGTATTAAACGCATTGGCTTACTCGGTACGGGCTTTACGATGGAACACGAGTTTTATAAGGGTCGGCTTGAACAGCACTTTGGACTCGAGGTAATAACCCCAGCAAAACCAGACCGTGACATTGTGCATAGCATTATTTACAACGAACTCTGCGCGGGAATGGTAAACCCAAGCAGCAAACTCGAGTACATTCGGATTATGCAAAATCTTATAGAAGCTGGCGCAGAAGGGATTATTCTTGGCTGTACCGAAATCATGCTGCTGGTTGGGCAGTCAGACTCGAGTGTGCCAGTTTTTGACACCACCACACTTCATGCTTTGGCGGCTGTGGATTTTGCGATGTAAACTATGCCCATGCTTAAAAAAATCGGTTTGGCGCTGCTTGGCGTTTTGGTACTTGTTTTAGGGGTTGGTCTGTACTTTGGGATGCCGTACTTAAACATTGTTTCTTCGTATGCTGCTAAAACCTCGTGTTCTGGGGTGTTTGTGGCGGGGCGCAGCCAAGAATCGCTGGCTCAGGATTTACACGCGGTTTCTTTTTCTTCCCAAACGGTAGATAAAGTCGGTCAAAGCGTTAGTAGCAACGTCTTTGGTCTTGCACCAGCCAAAGCAATTTACCGTCAAGGGTTGGGTTGTACCTTGGTCAATGAACTTTCCGAAAGCCAAATCCGCGCTCAGCCAAGTGTTCCAGACCGTACTGCCCTAGAAATTGTGGCACTCGAGCCAAGCAAAAATGCAGCCCTCGAGACAGCCATAGAAAGTTATTTTGTGGATACCGACCCCGAAAAAGCCATCAACACAAGGGCAATTGTGGTGATGCAAAATGGCAAAATTTTGAGCGAAAAATACGCTGCTGGGTTTAACCAAAAAACGCCTTTGCTCGGTTGGAGCATGACCAAAAGTGTGACCAATGCCATGATTGGAATGCTTGTAGAAGATGGTAAACTCGAGATAAATAAAAGCGCACCGATTGCAGAGTGGCGTTCTGATGACCGTAAAAACATTACGCTGGATAACTTGTTGCGAATGAGTAGCGGCTTGGCTTTTGTCGAAGATTACGCTGCGCCAAGCGATGCAACCCGAATGTTATTTCGTAAAAAAGACGCTGGGGCATATGCGATAAGTGCTAAGCTCAAGTCTGCCCCGGGTTCGGTTTGGTCGTACTCGAGTGGCACAAGCAATATTTTACAAGAAATCATTCGGCGGCAATTTTCTAACCACAAAGATTACTTGGCTTTCCCACACCAAGATTTATTCCAAAAACTCGGTATGAACAGCGCCATTCTCGAGCCAGATGCAAGCGGCACGTATGTCGGCTCGAGTTTTATGTACGCTACAGCCCGCGATTGGGCAAAGTTCGGGCAGTTGTACTTGCAGGATGGTGCGTGGAACGGTCAGCAAATTCTACCCAAGGGTTGGGCGGCGTACTCGAGCAAGTCCACACCAAATTCGGGTGGTGAGTATGGAGCGCATTTTTGGCTAAACAAAAACGACAAGGCTTTCCCACAAGATGCGTTTATGGCTCAAGGCTTTGAAGGGCAGAACATCACGATTATTCCATCTAAGCAATTGGTGCTGGTGCGACTTGGGATGACCTACAAAGGCGAATTTAATGATTTTGAATTTGTGAAACGCTTGGTTGCGACGATTAAATAACGTCTCGAATTTAACCTTTTGTTCCAGTCAAGACCACGCCTTCAATAATTTGTTTTTGGAAAATTGCAAAAACAATTAAAACTGGGATGACCGCTAAACTCGAGGCGGTCATGATTAAATGCCATTGTGTACCAGCTTCGCCACTAAAAAGTGCGATGCCAATTGGTAGGGTTCGCATCTCTTGGCTCTGCACAATAATGAGGGGCCATAAAAAAGCGTTGTAATTGCCTAGAAAATTAAAAATTGCTAGAGCAGATAAGGCGGGCGTGACCAAAGGCAAGCCAATACGGGTGTAGAGTCCAAATTCGGAGAGTCCATCTAAACGCCCCGCATCAAAGAGTTCATCGGGGATACCTTCAAAAAAACCACGCAGGAGAAAAATCCCAAAAGCACTAATCATGCCCGGCAAGGCGATGGCAAAGTAAGTATTGGCAATACCCAGTTTTAATGACCCCAAGTACCACGGAATAATTAGCATTTCGGTAGGAATCATGATGGTGGATAAAATCAGAATAAAAATAATTTCTTTGCCCGGAAAGCGCAGTTTAGCCAAAGTGTAGGCAACCATCGAATCAAAAATTAAAACCGAAATGGTGCTAACAACAGCAACACCCACAGAATTGACAAACCAACGGATAAAACCTGTATTCTTTAGTACCTCAGTATAATTTTCTAAGGTTGGATTGCTTGGAAAAATTGCGGGTTGAAAAACATCAGCATAGGTCTTTAAGCTGGTCAGGAACATCCATAAGAACGGAAAAGCCGTGACCACACCACCAATAATCAGCACCGCGTAAACCCACCAAGCGGCATCTCGAGAACGACGTTTTTGAATAATTTGTTTGGGCGCTGTTTGGGTAGAAACCATTAGTAATCCACTCGCTTTCTTAGAACCGTTAGTTGCAAAATCGTAAACAGCAAAATAATCACAAACAGCACCACCGTCACGGCTGCGGCGTACCCGTATCTCGAGCTTTCAAAACCAGCACGGTAAATATAAAGCGCCACCGTTAAAGTGCTGTCCAAAGGACCTCCTCTATCTTGTGGGTTGAGGTTTGCCACTTGGGTAAAGAGTTGCAAAAAACCACTGGTGGCAATCACTACACTAAACACAATCGTGGCATTCAGAAGCGGTAAAGTCATAAAACGAAAGCGCTGCCACGGACTTGCACCATCTAACTCGGCGGCTTCGTAATACATTCTTGGTACACCCTCGAGACCA
>JAYWHB010000516.1:0-8214 GCA_043777915.1 Deinococcales bacterium | reverse complement strand
TCTTCACTGAGCTTAAATTCGGGGGCTGGTCGTGACATATTTTAGTCTAACCGATAAAAAGAGATCACTTACTCTCTTCGCGTTATTGGTACTAGTTTGAAGCCTAGGGGGACATGATTATTGGTTCAAACCAGTAGAATGTTCTCGAGTCGAGGAGTGAGCCAATGGATTTTTTTGAAGTGCTGCATAATCGCAAGACCACCAACGGACCTTTTGACCCGCGCCCCGTCAGCCGTGAACACCAAAAAACCTTGATGGAGGCGGCTTCGAGAGCGCCAAGTCATTTTAATTCGCAACCGTGGCGTTTCGTACTGCTCGAGGAAAAAGCCCGAATTCTCGAGGTGGCAGAACTGGCTGGGTACTCGATGGAGCGCCTGATTCAAGAAGGGTTATTTTTTGACCGCTATAGACCATATTTTCGCTTCTCGGAGGCAGAATTATCAGCCCGTGGCGATGGAATCCACTTTGACCAACTGCCGGGTCCCTTAAAACCCTTTGCTAAACAAGTGATGTCACCGACAGGTGTAAGCATCATGCGAAGTTTGGGTGTACCAAAAATGCTTGGCAAAGACAATAAAGACCTTGTGGCAGGAAGCCCGTTGCTCTTGGGGGTGATGCTTGACAAAGCCGAGTATGTTCCAGGTAAATTATCTGGGTTTTACAGTATTTTTGGTATGGGCGCAGCCATGGAAAACATTTGGCTTTCGACCCACGCACTGGGTATGGGTATTCAATTTATCAGCACCCCAATGGAAATCCCAGAGTGCTGGGAGAAAATGAAAACTATTCTTAAAGTCCCAGAACATTTGGAACTCATGGCGGTTTACCGACTTGGCTACTTAAAAGAGGGTAATCGTCGTCCAACCATAGATTGGAGCAGTCGTCATCGCAAGAAGTTATCGCAATATGTCTACCGCGAAACCTGCGAAACCCCAGAAAGTGATGAATAATGCCAGAACCTCGTATTCTTGCCGTTGGCACAGCCTTACCGCCATACAAAGTTAGCCAAGATGCTGTGCGGCATTTAATCGGCGCGATTTTTAAGAACACTTCAAGGGACTTAGAACGTTTACTTGGTGTTTTTGACAATGGTCATGTCAAAAGTCGCTACCTAAGCGCTCCACTCGAGTGGTATTACGAACTGCGAAGTTGGACTGAACGCAACCAAATTTATGTCGAGCAAGCCCGTGAACTCTCTGAACGGGCTGCAAAAATCGCGCTCGAGAAAGCTGGGCTAAGCGCCGACCAACTGAGTGCGATTATTTTTGTCTCGAGTACCGGACTTGCCACCCCGAGCTTAGACAGTTGGTTGATTAAAACCCTAGGCATCAACCGCCACGTCATGCGCCTGCCGATTTGGGGACTTGGTTGTGCTGGCGGGGCAGCCGGCATCAACCGAGCCGCCGAGTACATCCGCGCCAAACCAAACAGCCATGTGCTACTGGTTGCCATCGAATGCTCGAGTCTAACCTTCCAAGCCAACGACCCAAGCCGAGCCAACTTGGTCAGTACCAGCCTCTTTGCCGATGGTGCAGCCGCCGTAATTTTATCCGACCAAATGGACACTGGTCTCACCGTTCTAGGTGGCTCGAGTACCTTGTGGGATGACACCGAAGAAGTCATGGGTTGGGAAATTGTGGATACAGGCTTCAAAGTCCTGCTTTCCAAAAGTGTGCCGCTTGTGGTCGAAAAGCACATCCGCACTGATGTGTTGCGCTGTCTCGAGCAATTCAATTTAAGTCTCGAGCAGATAGAACACTTCATCACCCATCCCGGCGGCGAAAAAGTTATGCAAGCCTTCACTGAAGCTCTAGGTATCGCCGATACAAAACTCGAGCATTCCAAAAATATCCTCGAGAACCACGGAAACATGAGCAGCCCAACCGTTTTATTTATTTTGGAGAAATTTATGCAGCAACCCATTCCAAAAAATGAATACGCGCTTTTAACGGCAATGGGACCCGGATTCAGTGCTGAACATGTGGTTTTAAGAGCATAAAAGTGGGCAAAAGGCGAAGGTTAAATTACTTTTGCCTTTCGCCTTTTGCCCTTCGCCTTCTTGGTACACTCGAACTATGGCTTTAACCCAAACTGTTGTCTTACTGCATGGCGAATTGAACGACTCGAGTTCTTGGGATGCTACTTTTGAGGTCTTATCGGCTCAGTTTCAAGTCTTGCGGTATGACCGCTCACCAATTGGAACGCTGGAAACACAGCTTGAAGAATTGCTCGTTTTCATAGAACAACGGCAACTCGAGAAAATTCATTTGGTCGGACACAGTGGCGGTGGTGTCTTAGCGCTTGTGTTTGCGGGAATGCACCCAGAAAAAATCTTATCCTTAACTTTGGTGGATAGTCTGGCACGGCTTGATATTCCACTCGAGACCAAAATCCGCAGTGTGCTAGCTGCCCTTGAAGTTGGTGGCTCAAAACTGGCGTACACCGTAGCCGTGCCTTGGTTATTTGGGGCAGATTTTTTGATTCAAAGTAAAGAGCGCTTGGCAGCAGCTTTGGCTCGAGCCGAAAGCATCCCGCTCGAGGTATTAAAAGCCAACCTTTTATATGTGCTGAACTTTGGCGACAGGCGAAAAATGCTCAGGGCGATTGAATCACCTGTACTGGTTTTGGTTGGCACAGATGACGTGCTGACCCCGATGCGCTATAGCCATGAAATTGTTGAATGGGTCAAACCCGGACTTGGGGTACTGGTGACGATTACTGGGGCTGGGCATAATGCACCACTCGAGAAACCCAATGAATTCAACCGTGTCCTGCTTGGTTTTTTATCTCGAGTAGGCGATTTCACCAAGCCACTCTGGGATGACCTCGAAGACCCTGAAGACACAGGAGGGGATTTCAACGATTACGACGCGCTGCTCGAGCCGAATTAAGCTACTTTTTCTTTGCTACAAGGTAATAAAAGCTATCACTTCTACGCAGAGTAAAAACCATTAAACGCTTGCCATTATCAAAATTTTCATACTCAATCCGAGTGCGGGTTTCACCTACTGGTGCAGCCACGGACAGCCTCGAGTTTTCAAAGTAGCCTGCGGCAGCAAAACCCGTTGCCAGATTAGCAATGTAGGCATCAGCTAATTTACTGGCTAAACCCTTGGCTAAATACAAGGTGTATCCCTCATATTTGGCTTTGTCTGCCCCAAGTAAATCGGCGAATTGACCCGTTAAAGTTGGATTTAGAACTTGATACGACCCCGACGGCAAACGCACCGAACTGTCGAGCGTGCCAATAATACTGGTGACAACCAGTAACTCAGCCACGGTCTGAGCCACCACAGTTAAACTCGAGAAGGCAAGCAATGCCAGTAAAATTCGTAAGGGTTTCATGCCAGCAGTCTACTCGAGAAAATGACTCGTGTCTGTGAAAAAAAACCAGAGGCATTGTGCCGCAGGTTTTGATGTCTGGGTTTAATGGCTCACTGCCAATGCTTTGCCAATTTCAACTCGAGTCAGCCAATGCGAAAAAGCTGGGTTACGCCCACGAACCACGTCCTCAAAAGTTGACCTGAGTTTAGTGGTGATTGGACGGTTCACATCACCAACTTGGCGTTTGTCCACTTCGCCGACAGGGGCAACTTGGGCAGCCGTACCGGACAGAAAAATCTCATCGGCTAAGTACAATTCCGAGCGGTCAATTTCGCGCTCCAAGACTGGAATCTCTAAATAATGGGCGAGTTCCATCACACTACGCCGTGTAATCCCCTCGAGAACATCTGCTGTAATTGGAGCGGTAATCAGTACCCCATCACGCACCATAAAAAGATTGGCAGCACTGGCTTCGGCTATTTTACCGCGTTCATTCATCATGATTGCGTCGTCGTAGCCGTTTATTTGGGCTTCATCTTTGGCGATTGAGCTATTGACATACGCCCCACCGATTTTGCCTCGGGCGGGGATGGCATTGTCTACCACGCGCCGCCAACTCGAGACCATCAAACGCAACGGACGATCCTCACCAAAGTAATTACCAAGGTTCATCATATAGACCGTGAAGCCACCACCAGCGTGACCAATGCTTGGACCTAAGCTCAGGTCAGATTTATAGGCAAAGGGGCGGTAATAACAATCGGTGCTGGGGGCGTTCTTTTTGGTGAGTTCAATCACCGCGTTTTGCAGATACTGAACATCGCCGGGCAATTTAATTTTTAGTAAACCTGCACTTCTCGAGAACCTAAGCATATGCTCAGGTAATCTAAAAATACTGATTGCGCCGTCATCGCCACGATACCCACGAATCCCACCAAAGCAAGACAACCCATATTGCAAAGCCAGCGTTGCCACAGAAACATTGGCTTCTTCAAACCGCACAATGTTTTCCTTAAAAAAAGCGTACTCGAGAAATTGATTATTTGCCATAAAAATCCTTTTTCAAGAAAATACTCAACGCCTTAATTTATAGCGTTGAGTATTTGGGAAAACTTATTTACTTTGCCAACTCATCAATCAGGGCAAACATTGGCAAGAACATACCAGCTACAATCAAACCCACGATAAAACCAAGGAAAATGATCATGATTGGTTCGATAGCGGCTGTCAATTGATCCACAGCTTCGTCCACTTCACGTTCGTAGTACTCGGCAATTTTGTCGAGCATGGTGTCTAAACCACCAGTTTCTTCACCAATGGCAACCATCGAAACAACCATGGGCGGAAAAACATCTGTGGCTGCTGCCATTGGTTGCGACATCTGTTCACCTTGCATAACTGCGTTTTTGGCGTTTGTTAAAGCATCTTCAACAATTGCATTGTTTGATGTACCTCGAACAATATCGAGAGATTCGATAATATTCACACCACTTTTAATCAGCAAAGATAGGGTTCTCGAGAATGATGCCAATGAAGCCTTAGAGATTAAGTTCCCAAGAACAGGGGCTTTCATCTTAAAGCGATCAATCACATGCCGCCCCTGGTCAGTTTTGTAGTAATAGCGGTAGGCAACAACCAATGCACCTATAATTGCAACAAGTAATAGCGTTTGATTTTGCAAAAATTGAGAAACAGCATCTAAAAACTTGGTCAACGGGGGCAAATCGGCAGCAGGATTAATATCCTTAATCATTTTGGCAAATTGAGGCACAATAGTGGTGAGCAAAAAGTAAGTCACACCCAAGGCAAAGACCAAGACAATTGTTGGGTAAGTTAATGCACCACGAATTTTTCCACGTAAAGCCAAATCTTTTTCTTTGAAGACTGCTACTCTGTCAAGCACGGTATCGAGCGTACCTGAAACTTCACCAGCCCGAACAAGATTCACAAATAAACGATCAAAAACATTGGGGTATTTCACTAGGGCATCCGAAAATGGAATACCACCTTCAACATTCTGACGAATATCACGTAAAACTTTTTTCAAGCCTTTGTGTTCAGATTGTTTTTGCAAAATAGTTAAGGACTGCACCAGTGGCAAACCAGCATCAATCATGGTTGCCATTTGACGCGCAAAAATCGCCACGGGTTTTATTCCGGGGGTTTGGTTTTCTTCGTTTAAGAAACCGGGTAATTGTAAATCTTGGTTAATACCAGACCTTGGTTCGGTAATCGAAACAATTAAGAGATTTTTTTCGCGCAATTTATCACGCACTGTTTTGGAAGTATCAGCTTCCATGGTGGACAAAATAATTTTGCCTGTTGCGTCTCGGACTCGGTAAGTGAAAATGGGCATACGAACCTCCGTGGATTCTCGAGAAAGCTCGAGTGGGTTTGGAATAACATAGTATAGCCCCTAAATCGTCTTTTGTGCTTAACCTTCTAAGCGCTCTGGTTTCAGGAGCGGAAAGAGCAGCACATCACGGATACTGGTTTGGTTGGTTAAAAGCATCACAAGGCGGTCAATCCCAATGCCCAACCCGCCGGCGGGGGGCATTCCGTACTCGAGAGCAAGCAGGAAATCCTCGTCTTGTTCTGGGGCTTCGTCGTCGCCGGCGGTGCGTCTGGCGGTTTGGGCTTCAAAGCGAGCGCGTTGGTCAAAGGCATCGTTGAGTTCCGAAAAAGCATTGGCAAGCTCAAAACCACTGGCAAAAAGCTCAAAACGTTCGGTTACGCCAGTTAAACTGCGGTGCGGTTTGGCAAGTGGACTAATCACGACTGGATGATGAATCACAAAAGTTGGATTGACAATTAAAGGTTCGACATACATGCCAAATAACTTATCGAGCAGCTTGTAATCTGGGACGGCTTTCCATTGCGGATACTTGGCATCACAAAAAACCCGCAGCTTATCCAACTCGAGCGGGTCAAAATCGAGGTCTGGAACATGCTCTTGCAACGCTGGGACGTACTCGAGACGAGCAAAAGGGGCAGCAAAATTTAGGGTTTTATCCTCATAAGGCACATCGGTGCTGCCTAAAATATCAAGGGCAAGGTCTGAAAAAAGTTCTTCAACCAACTGCATAATGCCTTCGTAATCGGTATAGGCTTGGTATAACTCGAGCATCGTAAATTCTGGGTTGTGGGTTTGGTCTATACCTTCGTTGCGGTAGACCCGTCCGATTTCATAAACCCGTTCAAAGCCACCAACCAAAAGGCGCTTTAGGTGTAACTCTAAAGCAATTCGCAACGAGAAATCATGACTGAGAGCATTGTGATGCGTCACAAACGGTTTGGCTTCCGTGCCACCCGCAATGGCTTGTAGGGTTGGACCTTCGACTTCAATAAAGTTTTTGGCATCCAAAAAATTGCGGATAAAACGCACGATTTTACTGCGTGTCAAAAACACCTTTCTCGAGTCTGCGGAGACAATTAAATCCAAGTAGCGCCTTCGGTAACGCAGTTCTTTATCGGCTAAGCCATAATAATCGCTGGGCAGTGGATGCAAGGACTTGACCAGTGGCGTAAAACCTGTGACTTTGACCGAAAGCATTCCGGTTTTGGTGGTCATCAGATGCCCAGTGATACCCAGAATATCGCCTAGGTCAATAAATTTAGCGGCATCAAATTGCGGCACGGCATTCTTGGAGATAAATAACTGAATTCTGCCAGTTTGGTCTTGTAAATCGGCAAAAATCAGTTTGCCCGTATCACGCCAAGAAATGATTCGCCCTGCCAGACTGACTTTTTCGTCAAGCCATTCTAAGCCAGACTCGAGCGGACTTAGATGGGCGGTGTGAAGACCAGCCGCCGAATGGGTTTGGTTATAGGTGTATGGGAAACGGGCAAAACCAGCCTGCTCGAGGGCGGCAAGGTTATTCAGACGTGCCGCAGTTTGTTCATGGATTCGTGACTGGGTTTCGGGTATTTCAGACATAAAACTCCTTAAAACATTTGTCGAATGTGGCTCAAAAAGGTCTCGAGCAGCGCAAATGGACATGGGTTTAGGCGCAGCACTTAGCCGCGCAATGGTTTTCGGACAATCAGCCGCGCAATTTGCGGGTTTAGTTGTCGCATCAGCGCGTTCATAGGCTTATTCTAAACCAATATGGTCTCAAGTGCCAAGAACACATGGTCTCGAGTTGTCAAAACATGTTTTTATTGGACTGCGTAAGCGGTGGTGTCTATTCCTTCCATAGCTTCGCCAAGCATTTCAGAAACCATTTCACGCACTTGTACAGTTTTCATGCCCACATAATTGCCAGTCACACGAATATCGGCGCTGTTTGCCAGTTCTAGCTCGAGTTCGATTTCGCCTAGATGATCGGTTAATCTTGGTTCTAAGGTGTTGCGAAGTTCATCGAATAAACCGTCCCAGTCGAAATAAGGCATGGGTTTTTCTTTGCCTTTTGAATCGAGCGAGGGCAGTGGGCGGGGAAACTTCAATGTAATTCTATTCATAAATTAAGTTTAGAATACGATGTAAACAGAATTTTAGTATGAGAGGCATTTTATACATTATTCGGTAAACAAAACCTCAAAACTCCCTCGAGAATAAAGCCGTTTCCCTCAAAGCCCAAAGCCCAAAGCCAAAAAAATTAACGCAGTTGATTGGCAAGTGCAGTCAGCGCTCGGTGTAAATCCTTAACGCTGGTCTCGAGCGATAACAGTGCATCATCTGGCAGCGAAGCAATTAAACGCCTTGATTGGCGCAGTGCAGTCTGGGCGCGTTTTTTATCACCTAGCATTAAACAGGCTCGAGCCAGCGCAAATTGGGTTACTGGGTCGTTGGGTTCTAAGTAAGCGGCTCGCCGTAAGACTTCTAGAGCAGCTTGTGGTTTGTTCTGCTCGAGGTAATTAAGCCCTTCTAAAGTTTGGCTGTTTTGACTG
>JAYWHB010000515.1:0-2965 GCA_043777915.1 Deinococcales bacterium | reverse complement strand
TTACCGACTTCTTAGACGATGCTGCAACAATCGAAAAAGTCGGACGCGCCCGTTTCGTACCAGAAGACGAATTCCCAGCTTACCAAGCCGAGTACATGAAAATGCTCGAGACTTCGTTTCGCGCCAAAGCCTAAAGGAGGTGAATCATGAGCTTATTAACCAAAGAATACACCGAAGTTGAATACGTTTCAGGTCCACTTTTGTTCTTGAAAAGTGCTTCTGATTTGCCTTACGGCGCTATCGTAGATATTACCGACGGCGTAAACCGCGTCCGTGGTGGTCAGGTCATCGAAGTTTCCGACGAATACACCGTGCTTCAAGTCTTCGAGGAAACCTCGGGCTTAGATTTAGCCCGTACCAAAGTCTCCCTTGTCGAAGATGTCGCCCGTTTAGGTGTGTCTAAAGAAATGATTGGTCGCCGTTTCAACGGTATCGGCAAACCAATTGACGGACTGCCACCCGTGGTTGCCGAAAAGCGCCTCCCAATCAACGGAAGCGCGATTAACCCCGTGTCTCGAGAAAAACCAGAAGAATTTATTCAAACAGGTATCTCGAGCATTGATGTGAATATTTCACTGGTGCGTGGACAGAAGCTCCCGATTTTCTCGGCTTCTGGTTTGCCACACAACGAACTTGCACTGCAAATTGCCCGTCAAGCCAAAGTGCTTGGCGAAGGCGAAGGATTCGCTGTGGTTTTTGCTGCCATGGGTATCACCCAACGCGAAGCCAGCCAATTTGTATCGGGATTCGAGCAAACTGGCGCACTTGCCCGTTCGGTGCTGTTCTTGAACCAAGCCGACGACCCGACAGTAGAACGCTTGCTGACTCCACGGATGGCATTAACTGCCGCCGAGTATTTGGCATTCGAGCATGGCTACCATGTATTGGTTATCCTGACCGATTTGACCAATTACTGCGAAGCCTTGCGTGAAATCGGTGGCGCTCGAGAAGAAATCCCCGGTCGTCGTGGCTACCCTGGTTATATGTACACCGACTTGGCATCCTTGTACGAACGCGCTGGTGTGATTCACGGTAAACCCGGCTCGGTGACACAAATTCCAATTCTTTCGATGCCTGGTGACGACATCACCCACCCGATTCCAGACTTGACTGGTTACATCACCGAAGGTCAGATTTATGTGGCTCGTAACCTTGATAGCGCTGGTATTTACCCGCCGATTAACGTCCAACCAAGCCTGAGCCGTCTGATGAACAACGGTATTGGTAAGGGCAAGACTCGAGCCGACCACAAAGAAGTCGCCGACCAATTGTTTGCTTCTTATGCCCGTGGTATGGATTTACGCCGCCTAGTCGCCATTACTGGTGAAGATGCCTTGACCGACAACGACAAAAAGTACCTGCGTTTCGCTGATGGCTTTGAAAAAACCTTCATCAACCAAGGACAAGCCAACCGTTCAATCGAAGACAGCCTGAACATCGCATGGGCATTGCTGTCCGAATTCCCGAAGAGCGAACTCAAGCGCATCCGTAAGGAATTTATCGAAACGAACTACGGCACGCAGAAACTTTCAGAGCTTGTTACTGCGTAACAGGCAAAAGGCGAAAGCAAAAGGCAAAAGTAAACCTTCGCCCTTTGACTTTCGCCCTTCGCCTACTCCAAAGGAGTATCTATGGCAGAACAAATCAGTCCAACCCGCTCGAATTTGCTGGCTCGGCGTGGCTCGAGACGACTAGCGGTACAAGGCGCTGACCTTCTAAAGCGTAAACGCGATGCTTTGATTGGTGAGTTTTTTGCGCTGGTCAAGGAATCTTTAGCGGCTCGAGAAATGCTTCAGCAATCAAGTAAAGATGCTTACTTTGCTCTTTTTGTGGCGAAGGCTTGGGATTCACCCGAAGCAGTGGAATCTTTAGCGCTGGCTAAACCAAGTGGATTAAATCTTGAACTCGAGGTGGAGAGTATTTACGGGGTAAAAATCCCAAAAATACAACAACCAACCTTTAGTAAAGAATTGCCTTTCTCGCCAATTGGGGCTGGCGCGAGAACACTCGAGGCGGCGGCTCAGTTCCAGAATTTAGTCGAAGCGATTATTAAAGTTGCGGCTACCGAGAATAAATTGCGCCGCATTGGTGAGGAAATCAAGAAAACCTCGAGACGGGTAAATGCGCTCGAGCAGATTGTGATTCCGAACATTCAAGGCGAAATTAAATTTATTACTGATACGCTCGACCAACGCGGACTTGAGGAAGTGACGACACTCAAACGGATTAAAGCAAAAATTGACCTTGATAAAGCCACGGCTAAAGGGGTTATCAGTGCCGCCAATGAAATTGGTGCTGGACTTTAAGAACACAGTGAACCTAATGCGCTCGAGCTTATGGCTTGGGCGCGTTTTGCTTTGGGATGCTATGCTGATGCCATGTCTGAAGAAGTGGCAACTGACAAAACAATTCAGAACGCTCAAGGAAAAATCGTTGAATGCAATGGAGTGTTTGTTTGGACTGGAAATATACCCGACTTCGATGGTGTTGATTTAATTGAACAAATCCGTGAGGAACGGATTGCTTCAATTCTCAAGAATATCTAAAAGTGGCTGCTCGAGATGACAAGGTTTTAGATTTATGAAACACAACTACAAAAAATTACTCATCGAAAGTCTTAAAGAAGCTGCTCTGATACGAGCAGGAGCAAAAGCAACTCGAGAAACAACGGCATTTGAATTGACTGAAGCCCAGAAAATCGAGATTGATCGACGAATAACCGCTTATGAAGCAAACCCAAGCAGTGGTCGACTTTGGACAGAAGCTCGAGAGCGATTAAGGTAGTGATTTCTTTACTCGAGCCGAAGCGCCTTGCTTAAGCAAACGCAGTTCGGATTCTTGAGGTTCGTGCATTAAATCGGGTAACTCGAGATCGAGGGCTTTGGCGATAATTCTCAGTGTCCGAACAGTCGGATTGAACCGCCCACGGTCTGGTTTAACTGCTTCAAACCGAGCATAAGACCTT
>JAYWHB010000514.1:0-8220 GCA_043777915.1 Deinococcales bacterium | reverse complement strand
TGAGTCCCCTGCTAGGTTCATCTAAGTACCTCCCCGAAATGTTTTAGGTGTTTTTCCTAAAACATTTTGCGACTAACAGGAGTAAGGACAGTGTATCTACCGCTGAAATGTCAGATTTGCCGCTTTTTGAAAAATCTAAAATGCAGGCGGTAGATACTTAGAACCTATGCCTCTAATCTCGGCGCATAATCGTTTGGATTGTCAAAGCCAGCCAGCCATGCTGCCGCCTGATGACAAGTTTTGGTTTTTGGCGGGACGCGCAGCACATAATTGCGCTCTGTACTTGGGCAAATCACCCAAACCGCCACAAAGTCTTCATCGTTTTTGAAGGGGACACGCAGTAACTTACGAGTGCCACCCATGTCTTGGTCAGTATCAAGCACTTGGGCTTTGACATTCTCGAGAAATGTTTCATAGCCCATGCGTTCAAGTTTGACACGGCGCAACTCGAGGTTTTCGGTCTCGATGATTTCGTCGCTTGTAATACTTTCGGGTTCAAAAGCAATCCGCGCTTCGATGCTCACGCCACGCCAACGCAATTTGGTCTTGGGATTCTCGAGCTTGGTAATACCCGTATCTGCCACATCAAGCCAAGAGCTAACCTGTAAGCCTTTAGGCAGTGAATCAATCTGTTCGCAACCCGCCAAGTCAAGTTGTGCCAGTTGCCCGAGCCAATTTGGTAAAGTTTTAAGCCGAGTGCAACCACGCAGCACCAAATGCCCAATGCCAATACTGCCATATGCTGGGAATTCCTCGAGTTGCACACAACCCGTTAAATCTAAAAAACTGGTATCAATGCCGTTTGGTAAGGCTTGTAAGCCAATGCACTCACGCAGTAACAATGAACCAACCCGTAAATTCTCGGGCAAGCGCTCGAGAACTTCACAACCCGATAAATCCATCCTAAAGCGCACCGCAATATCGGCTGGAAGACTGGTAATACTTAAGTTCTGGGCATGGAGTTGATTGCAAACCAAACCACGCGGCAACTCGAGCAAGCCACTACCCGAGACATCAAGGCTGCTACAGGTAAGGTGATTTGGCAAAAAACGCAAATTTTTATTGTTGGCAAAACTAAGATTCCCTGAAACCACCATCTGTTCTGGTGCATTTCCCTCGAGAATAAGCTGTATTGCGGTTTGGACTGGTATCGTGGTTTTCATGGTTTTTCCTCGTAATAGGCAAAAAAGGCAAAAGGCGAAGGGCAAAAGGCAAAGGTTAAAAACTAATCTTGCCTTCTCAGCTTAATCCCTGACAGTAACAATGGCTTTAGGGTGATATTCACGCTGCATCCAGTAACGGTATGTGCCAACCTCGAGTGGGATGGCTCGGTGTTCTTCGTGGATGATTGCACTGGGCTGTTTTATTTGCACAAAGGTTTGCCCGTTGTGCATAAATAACTGGGCAGCTTGGGCATTTTCGATGCGGTGGCTGTGACCAGTCAGTTCGCCGCGAGCGAGAATTGCGCCTTGGGTCGGGGTGGCACTGCTTGGTAAACTCGGGACTTGCTCGAGCATCACGTCACCATGGCGATATTGAATCGGTTTTTGGGTTAATAGGTTAGGGAATTTCATCTGGGTCTTCCTTTCTCGAGGTTAATTTTAATTACTTCATTATGATACCAGCTAAATTCAATCTTGTCAAATTAAAAACCCCCTCGAGTTGGTCTCGAGGAGATTTGAGTTAACTGCTAAAAACTAGCCGCTAGTAGCTAATTTTACAGTCCTAAACGAAGTCCAAGCGCGGTCTTCACACCAAAGCTCGAGGAGGTGAAGTTAAAGCGTGGGTTGGCTTCGAGGAACAAACCGAAATTCTGGGCAATGTCAAAGCCAAAACCAAGAACGCCACCAGCGTAAACACCGCCGCCAGCGAAGACCAAACCGCCACCAACGCCAGCGTATAAGCCGCCACCGAGGTTAAAGAGCAAGTTTGCACCAGCACTTGGGATTTCTGAAAGGTCGGCGCTCAAGCGGATGCTAAAGTCATTGCTTAAGTTTAGTCCTACGGCAGCAAAAGCACCAAGTCCGAGCGGTGCGCTAAATGGTCCGCTTGGGATTAGGTTGGTCGAAATTCCACCACTGACATACAAAGCTGGAACGCTTGGTGCAGCCGTGGTTGGCGTGGTTGGGTCGGTGGTTGGCGTGGTCGGGGTGGTCGGTGTAGTTACTGTTGGTGTCGTTGCAACTGGTAAATCAGCCACAGTTTTTTGCAAGGTTGCGACGGTGCTGTTCAAAGTGCGAACTTGACCTTCTAAAGCGGTGACTCGAGCATTTTGTGCCTCGAGTTGGGTGGTCAGTTCAGCCGTGTTGGCGCTGCTGGATTCAAGGGCAGTCAAACGCGCATCGAGTTCTGGATTAGTTGGTTTTTCGCTGTCCTGCATGACTTTAAGGGTAGTTTCTAAAGCAGCCAAACGGTCTGCGGCGGCGGTATCGGCGGTGCTTAATCCAGCCAGTTTTTCTTCAAGTGCAGCAATTTTTGCGTTCACTTCGGTGTTATTGGTGGCTACTGGAGTTATTGGGGTGCTGATAGTTGCTCTTAGGGCAGCAATATCGGTTTGCAGGGCAGCAATGGTAGCGGCGTTGCTGGCATTGGCAGAACGCAAAGCGGAAATATCTGAACTGACTTGCGAAGTGCTTTGGGCATTGCTCTCTAAGGCGGCAAAGCGCTTGCTCGAGATTAAACGATCAAACATGCTGGTGGCTTCGTAACGATTGACGGTATTGTTGCCACGAAATGTGCCGTCTGGGTAGCCATTGACGATTCCTTCGGCGACCATGCGGTTGACTGCGCCTTCTGCCCAGTGCTTGGCTGGAATGTCACTAAATTTGGCTTGTAATGCCATGCCAACGCCAAAAGCGGCGGTGAGGGTCAGGGCTACGGTTAGGGCTTTTGTTTTGTTATTCATCTTCTCTCCTTGGTGCTTTTTACTTACTGGTCGTAATTGTACCAGCAACTGTTCTTACTTTACCCTACTTCTTAGATGAAAAACCCCATCCTTTGGTGAGGATGGGGATAATGCCATGAAAATTGTCACATTTGGCTGAGCTACGCACCCGGTTGAGGAGTAATGATTGCCACGGGTGGAATGGTTGGAGGGTCATCGGTGGCAAACTGGTTATTGCTGGGTGGCAAAACTGTTTCTTGTACCAGATGAAGCGGCTCGAGCATCGTATCTAAGACCTCTTTGACATCTTCGACCAAGGTAATCTCGAGTTCACGACGAATGGTTTCTGGGACATCTTTTAAGTACGGCGCGTCGCCTTTAGGAATCAGGACTTTACGAATACCGGCTTGGTACGCACCAAGCAGCTTTTCTTTGACTCCACCAATAATTAAGACTTTGCCACGCAAACTGATTTCGCCTGTCATGGCAATATCGGCTCGAGCCGGGCGTTTGGTGATGGCGCTAATCACACTGGTAGCAATTGCCACGCCAGCACTCGGTCCATCTTTGGGCATTCCGCCACTTGGGAAGTGAACATGAATGTCGAGGTTCTTATGGAAATCTGGGTCAGCCCCGTATTCGGTGGCATGAGCGCGAAGGTAAGCTATCGCGGCTTGGACTGATTCTTTCATCACATCGCCGAGCGAACCGGTAAAACTAACCTTGCCTGTCCCCGGGGTAGCGAGGGTTTCGATCAGTAAAATCCCGCCGCCGACCGAAGAGTAGTACAACCCTGTCGAAACACCAATTTGGCTTTTCTTTTCCTTGGATTCAATTTCAAACATCGGCACACCAAGGTAATCTTCGACTTCCTGCCCGTCTACGTGTTTAATGCCTTCCCACGGTTTCTCGAGGGCTTCACGGGCGACTTTACGGGCTAGTTTTTGAATCATCCGATCCAAATTACGCACTCCAGCTTCTTTGGTGTATTCCTGAGCAATGCGTTCGATGGCGCGGTCTGAAACCTCGAGTTTGTTCTCTAAGCCGTGCGATTTGATTTGCCGTGGCAACCTAAAGCCTTTGGCGATTTCAATTTTTTCTTGCAAGGTATAACCCGGAATTTCAATCACTTCCATACGGTCAAGTAATGGGCGCGGGATGTTGCCAAGGTTATTGGCGGTGGTGATAAACATAACTTGGCTTAAATCGTACTGAACCTCTAGGTAGTGGTCTTGGAAGGTATGGTTTTGTTCTGGGTCTAGCACCTCGAGCATTGCCGAACTCGGGTCGCCGCGCCAATCACTGCTCATTTTATCAATTTCATCGAGCAGAATAATTGGATTGACCACACCAGCCGTTTTCATACTCTGAATAATCCGCCCCGGTAACGAACCAATATAGGTACGCCTGTGACCACGAATCTCGGCTTCGTCACGCACCCCACCAAGACTCATACGAACAAACTGACGGTTTAATGCCCGAGCAATACTCTTGCCCAAACTGGTTTTACCGACACCCGGAGGACCTGACAGACACAGAATCGGGGCGCGTAAAGCCATGTCTTCTTTGTCTTTGGCATCACGGTCTTTGGCGGGTTGACTTTCTAAAGTTTCACGCATTCCTTGGGTCAGTTGACGCACCGCCAAGAACTCGAGGATACGCTCTTTGACTTCTTCTAAACCATGATGGTCAGAATCGAGGATTTCACGGGTGCGGGCAATCTCGAGAATTTCATCATCGCGCTTAGTCCAAGGCACATCTATTAACCAATCTAAATAATTGCGTACCACACTGCTTTCTGGGCTACCACCGGGGGTGCGCTCGAGCCGTGCGAGTTCCTTCAAGGCTTTTTCCTTGACTTTTTCTGGCATTCCAGCGTTATCAATTTTTTGGCGCAAGTCATCGGCTTCAGCAACTGCTTCTTCGCCACCACCGAGTTCTTTACCAATGGCTTTCATCTGCTCACGCAAGTAATACTCGCGTTGATTCTGATCCATTTGTTCTTTGACTCGAGCCGCGATTTTTTTATCCATCTCAAAGCGCTCTAGGTCGCGGTTTAAGTAGCCAATCACTTTTTCTAAACGGCTGCGGATAGACAGCAACTCGAGAATCCCCTGTTTATCCACGACTTCCCAAGTGGCATGGTGGGTAATCGTGTCGGCAATTGCTCCGGGGTCGGTCAGTTGCCGCAAATGTTCCAAATGAATGTTATCGAGACGCAAATTTTTATTCTGCCCGACATACTTGTCAAACGACGATTTTGCCTCATCTATTAAAACCCGTAAAGTATTGGCATCGGCATCCACCACAGGATAAATCGTTTCTGCCACGACCCGCAAATACGGCAGTGGTAAAATTCCTGTAATTTTGACCCGTTCGATGGGTTCAACCAGCACCTCTAAAGTCTGGTCTGGCATCCGCACGACTTGTTTAATCGCGGCTAATGTACCAATGTCGTATAACTCGCCAACACTTGGGTCATCGGTGTTCTGGTCACGTTGGGTCAGCAATATCACACGGCGGTCAGAGGCTTGGGCTTCTTCGACACTACGACGCGACTTGGCACGTCCGACTGCCACGTTATGGGCGTTGCCCGGCATATACACAAAACTTCTCAAAGCAAGTACAGGTAATTCCCAGCGCATAAATTTCTCCTTTACAAGTTTACGCTTTTAATGCGCCGCCACACTTCTCAGGCGGTGTCGAACGCCTCAGCATGCTTTAGAGTCGGTGATGCTGAACCAAAACAATTATAACAAGATTACAGAAGAAAACTGCGCCTAAATCCGACATTGGGAATGAATGTCAATCCGACATTGGAAACAAATGCCGAAAATACAAGAACTCGAGTCATAAACTTCATGCGGGCAAGCATACCCCTCGAGTCTAAGAAATATATGTATCCTGAGTGACCGTTAAGCGCTCTTCTTGAGTGTATCAGACTCAAGTTGCATCAAATGATTCGTTGGCAACGCATCTAATGGTGCGTCTAAGTGTTTTGGCTCAATGCTGAGGCTCGAGACATTATCCGAGGGCAATTCAAACATGATTTCGGTCATCATTGGCTCGAGAACCGCCCGTAAACCGCGTGCGCCAGTCCCGCGCCCAATGGCTCTGGCTGCCACTTCTTTGAGGGTCTCGACTGCAAACTCGAGGTTGACTCCTGCCAACTTGAAAAGTTGTTTATACTGCTTGACCAGTGCGCCTTTTGGCTCGGTCAGAATAGAAATCAGGGCGGCTTCATCAAGGGTTCTCAGCGCCACAACCAAAGGTAAACGCCCAACAAATTCTGGAATCATACCGAATTTAATCAGGTCTTCGGGGATAAACTCGACAGCACTGTTTTCGCTAGCAGCGACCCTAGCAAACGAAACAATGTTTTGGTTCAAGCGGGCTTTGGCGATGGTTTCTAAGCCATCAAATGCCCCACCACAAATAAAGAGGATGTTCTTGGTGTTGATTGTCACCAGTTCTGCTCCGGGGTGTTTGCGTCCGCCTTGTGGTGGCACATTGGCAACCGTTCCCTCGAGAAGTTTAAGTAGCGCTTGCTGCACGCCCTCGCCAGAAACATCACGGGTGATGCTTGCCGATTCGGACTTTCTAGCCACCTTATCTATTTCGTCTATGTAAATTATGCCGCGTTCGGCTTTACCAACATCCATGCCCGCCGCATGAAGTAAACGTACCAAGACATTTTCGACATCATCACCGACATAACCCGCTTCGGTCAGGGTGGTCGCATCGGCAATCGCAAATGGCACTTCAAGCATTTTGGCGACACTTTCAGCGATTAAAGTTTTACCTGTGCCTGTCGAACCAATCAGTAGGATATTGGATTTTTGCAATTCGGCTTCTGGGTGCAACAAGCGCTGATAATGATTAAAAACCGCTACTGCCACTGCTTTTTTAGCCGCGTCTTGCCCAATCACAAATTCATCCAAATGTCTTTTAATGCTTTTTGGAGTTGGGACATGCTCGAGAATAAACGGCTCGGACTTGGTTGGGGTGGCTGGTTTTGCCGCCGTCAGCATTGCCGAAGCCTGAGCCACACACTCATTACAAATCCAAGCACTGCCACGCGGTGACTCAATTAAATGCTCAACTTCATGGGCGGCTTTGCCACAAAAAGAACAACGAGCCATTAGGAAAGCTCCTGTGCTTTTATCGCTCGAGTCTTAAAGCTCATCTGAGCCTCTTAGGGCATCGCCAATGCTTTTGGGCATGATTTCGACCACTTCATCAATTAAACCGTAATCCTTGGCGGTGTTGGGGGTCATAAAATTATCGCGTTCCATATCCCGCAAGAGTTTTTCACTTGGTTGCCCCGTGTGTTTGACATATAAACCAGTCAAAATATCACGCAATGCCAAGACTTCTCGAGCCTGTACCTCGAGGTCGGGGGTGTTGCCTCTAAAACCAGCGCTGCCTTGGTGAATCATGATTCGGCTGTTGGGCAAGGCAGTGCGTCTGCCTTTTGCCCCTGCCATCAAAAGCACACTGCCCATACTCATGGCAATTCCAACACAAGTGGTACGAATCGGAGCGCGAACAAACTGCATGGTGTCGTAAATCGCAAGTCCAGCATAGACTTCTCCGCCGGGGCAATTGATAAACATTTGAATTTCGCGTTCGGGGTTTTGCGAATCAAGCAGCAACAATTGAGCAACCACCGTGTTTGCCATTTGGCTTTCGATGGGCGTGCCAACAAAAATAATGCGGTCTTTGAGCAGCCTCGAGTAGATGTCGTAGACACGTTCGCCGCGCCCTGTTTGTTCAATCACGTATGGAATTACAGACATAAAACGTAGTCTACCGTTTTTTAGGATGACGTTTGTATCCTTAAATTTAGCGTTGATTTTGTCAGTGGATGTCAAAATGTAAGTTTTAAGCTGCCATAGACATAATTTACATAGAATTTTACTTAGTTTTTATCGCTGGTGCTGTCAGTGATTATCATGTAACATCCATAAAGCCTTGAAGTTCAAGCTAAGCACTCTGTAATTCCTTATTTGTCTTAATCAACTTAGAGTTACCTAAGAAAACAATTATACACCTTCTAGTGCAAAAATTCCATTGTTTTTCAATGATTCCAACAGTTTCAATGTCCACTCTAGCAAAATGCCGTTGAGACCACAGCCTTTAGGGTTGTATGAAGCATTCAGGTTTGCTTCAGCCCTAAAACAGAATGCCTTCAAGCTGTTTGGCTATTCTTAAACTCGAGGTGCATCATGACCAACCAAGATTTTGAAAATACAACCGAGGCTCAAACCGACGACACACCATTCAGTACCTGGTTACGCAATTTTTTTGCTCGCCCAGAAGTTCAAAACTTAATG
>JAYWHB010000513.1:0-2967 GCA_043777915.1 Deinococcales bacterium | reverse complement strand
GTCTTCACTGAGCTTAAATTCGGGGGCTGGTCGTGACATATTTTAGTCTAACCGATAAAAAGAGATCACTTACTCTCTTCGCGTTATTGGTACTAGACACTTGCGGCAGCGTCTCTGGTTCGGTAAAATCCACGAGCCTGAGCAGGGCTGGATTTTTAATTATCAACCCCAGCATGACTGCCAAATTACCGCCAGCCGAGTCTCCAACCAAGTGCATCCCCCTAGAAAGATGTCCTTGGCTTTTTAGCGTAACAAGGGCGCGAAGCAAGGAGCGCAAGGCAAACGGATGAGGCAGTTCTGGTGCGAGCGGGTAGTTTAGGCTAAAAACACGGTGTCCAGCATCGGCAAGCCCAAGCAACGGCAAGTTATAAAACCGACCCTTGCTGCCAGAAATCCTGCCGCCACCGTGGATAAATACAACGGGAACACGCTCTGGGATTCCAGAAGCTGGGGTGATGATGTCTAACTTCTCGTCTTTTAAGTCACCATACCGAAGTTCGCTGACCCGTTCTCGAGGAGCAGGTATACCGCCAATAAACGAAAAAAAAGGAGTCAGTGCGTTTTTCCACAAAGCCACGTTGATTCGGTCAGACAAAGACAGAGGGGTTTGAAAAGAAGTTGTTGCTCGAGACATGATTTATCCTTTTTTATTTGCGCTCGAGCAATTGTACCTTGTGATTGCAAGGTTTATGAAATATTCACAGGTTGTTAATCGGCTACCTAATACAAAAAATATTCGTTACAATCCAGACCATGCAGCCACAAACCTTGTACATCATCCGTCATGGCGAATCAATTTCCAACATTGATAAAACTGTACGCGCCACCGTTCCAGACCACAAAATAAGCCTGTCCACACTGGGAGAACAACAATGTCTCGAGCTAGGTAAACGCCTTGCCGAACATATCCAAGAACCCGTTTCTATTTGGACTTCGCCGTACACCCGCGCTCGGCAAACCACCGAACTTTTTAGCCAAGGCTTGAGTCATCTACCGATTTTGCATTTTGAAGACCCACGTATCCGCGAACAAGACTGGGGAAATTACTACACCGAGTTTGAGCATACCCAAATGTGCGAAGGACTGGACAACCACAGCCGTTTCTTTTACCGAATGCCACACGGCGAGGCTGGCACAGATGTTTTTGACCGCGTAAGCAGTTTTCTCGAAATGCTTTACCGAGAAAACACCAGCAACACTGTCCTTATCAGCACCCACGGCATGACTGCGATGATTTTCTTAATGCGCTTGCTGCACTGGACATATCTGGACATATGAAGAATACGAAAACACCAATTGGTTTCATAACTGTGGATTTGTGCGCTTCGAGAAACAAAGCAATAACTCGTATCAAATTGGCTTAGATTGCCGCCAAGGATAATCGGCAAGCGCCACCTCAAGCCCTGCAAAAGCCGATAAGCCCAGCGCCACATAACCCACTTCTCGAGCCGCCGCATCACCAAATAAACAGGCAAACTGCACAGGTTTTTCCACAGACTGCAAAAACGGGGCAAGCACTGCACGGCTATACTCGAGGTCATCGGTCTCTAAAGTTGGTTTTAGCCCTGCAAAAGACTGGGCAAACCCTTCTTGGTGAAGCATCTCGAGCAGGGTTTGAGGCACGCCATGTTGCCATTGCCAAACCACTCGAGCCACTGATGCGCGAATTGCTATTTGTAAAGTCTCGAGATTCGCAAATTCAGACACCCAAAGCGGCACAATAATCCAGTTGGTACTCATTTTTTTTGGAAAACGAAAATTCCAATCGTTTAAGTACCGATTTGTCCAACCACCCCTGAGGTCATCAAGTATCGTCAATCCCACCTTAGACGAAACTTCTAGTGAACAAGCTAACTCCAGTTCAAGCAGTATTGCTCGAGCCGCCGCATTGACATCGAGTGCTAACCATGTCTCGAGAACAGTGTTGACGTGTGCCTTTGCCATTGGGTTGGCAATGACAAGTGGTGGCAGAGCAATTTCAGCCGTTGTTTGCGCCCCACCAACTGTAGCGGCAATATAGGCATCAAAACGGGCTTGCCCAATGGGTACACGGTAGACCTCGAGTAATTTTTCTAGGGTTGGCACAAACTCGAGTTTCATCCTTCTATTATCTGATTTAAGGTATCGGGAAACCAGCGCCAAATTGCTTAAGCCCCACCAATTTTAGGCAGCAAATTGGCTGGTGAAAACCCCGGCTCGAGGTTCGGTTTGGGGTCTTGTGGTTCTTCGGGCAGCAAGCCACCATCAAAAACCGTGGCGAATTCCTCACCGTTCAAGGTTTCACGCTCGAGTAACACCCCCACCACCCTGTCCATCGCATTGCGGTTCTGCTCGAGCAAGTGCTTAACTCGCACATACTGCACCTCGATGATGCTTTTGACTTCGGCATCTATGGCTTGGGCGGTGGCATTGCTGTAGGAACGGGTTTCATTACTGTAACCCAAGTAATTTTGGGTCTCTTCAATCAGTGCCACCTGCCCAAGGGTTTGACTCATTCCCCATTCAGCAACCATGCGTTTAGCAATGCTGGTGGCGCGTTGAAAATCATTTTGTGCGCCAGTCGTGACATCGGCAAATTGCAGTTCTTCGGCACATCTACCAGCCAAGAAGACCGCAATTTCATCGAGCAATCTGGATTTCGAGTAATGCTGGGTTTCTGAAGGTAAAGGCATCATGTAGCCAGCCGCTCCACCTCGAGGCACAATAGTCAGTTTATGTACCCTATCCGACAAGGGCAATAAATGTGCTGCAATCGCATGTCCAACTTCATGATACGCGGTAATCAACTTATCCTCGAGCAGAATCACTCGAGATTTTCTCGCTGCTCCCATCACCACTCGGTCAGCCGCTTCATCAATATCACGCATCGTGATTTTACGTCTGCCACCTCGAGCCGCTAGGAGTGCCGATTCATTTAGGAGGTTCTCCAAGTCTGCTCCAACAAAACCAGGTGTTCGTTTCGCCACT
>JAYWHB010000512.1:0-2969 GCA_043777915.1 Deinococcales bacterium | reverse complement strand
TGCCACAGATGCACGAATTGCCGATACTATATTTGGGTCTGACTGGGCGGGCGGGTCGGCGTTAATCATTTCGACTCTGGCTTCAATGTTACGGCGTTCGGATACAGTTTTAATTGACTCGAGAACATGCTGCACGGCTTGGTCGCGCCGCAGACCGTCGGTGTCTCGAATATCAATGCCTAAACGCACCTGACTTGGAATGCTGTTGATTGCCCCGGGGTGAACCTCGAGAATGCCAGTTGTTCCGACGGTATCCTCGGAGTTTGTTTGCAGCGCTGCTTCTTCGACTGCCAAGGTTATTTCGGCTGCTGCCAGCAGTGCGTCGCGTCTACCCGACATTAAACGCGCTCCAGCATGACCGCCTTCGCCGCTCAGATGCACAAAAAAACTGGCTGGTGCAGCAATCGCATTGACCACACCAATCTGAATTTGTTGTTGCTCGAGCAGTGGGGCTTGTTCGATGTGCAACTCCACAAAACCCGCATAGTAATTTTTTGGCAACAACACCGTTTCGAGCAGCGCGGTATAACCTGCATCTGCTCGAGCCGCCTCAAAACCGATGCCATCCGAATCCTTTAAGGCACGTACTTTATCAAGGTCAATTGCTCCAGACAGCACCCTCGAGCCAAGGCAACCCAAGCCAAAACGGGTTGGTTCTTCGGCAGTGAACATTAGCACTTCGAGACTGCGTGAATGGGTTAAACCACTGCGTTTAATGGCACGCAACGCCTCGAGACCACCTAGCACCCCAACTGTTCCGTCATACATGCCCGAAAACGGAATTGCATCATTGTGCGAACCTGTACCGATGGCAGGTAAATTCGGCAATGCCCCCTCGAGCCGAATAAAAGTATTGCCCAGTGCGTCTTCACGGTAGCTTAAGCCCGCCTCGAGTGCTTGGAGTTTAAGCCAAGCCCGCGCCCGCATGTCTTGCCGCGTCCACAATACCCGTGTCACGGCTGGGGCTGGTGCATCCGAGAAAGAACTGAGTTTCTCGAGTTCGGCTTGCAGTTTTTCTATGTCAATTTTCATCTGTAGACCTTAACCTCATGACTCGAGCGAATGGCGATTCCAGTCTTTGTAAATCAGGTAACTCGAGGGCGTACTGCCCAATGCCCCAAACCACTGCGGGCAGTAGGCTGCCATATAAATCACATCCCCGCCCTGTACTGGATACCAGTTATCCCCAAGGCGATAAATCCCGCCACCATTCAGCATGTACAAACCGTGTTCCATAACGTGTGTCTCGACCAAACTTAAGTGCGCTCCCGGTTCAAAATTCATGATATTAACCGCAAAATCAAAACTTGGTTCGTCTGGTAATAAGGTCTGTACCAGCACTCGAGGGTCGTTTAGAACAGGATTCTTGGCTAAACTTTGAGCATCGGCAATAATGATTTCTGGGATTTTGGTGTTGGCAATGGCGTTGTACGGTTTTTCAAAAACCACGGCTTTGCCACCAAGTTTGGATTCTAAATTGTAATCGGCGGTCAAAGGCAAAAAAGCATAAAACCCAGTTTTTAGCAGGTGTTTTTTCTTGGCAACCCGCAACACAAATTCGCCCTCGAGAACAAAAATCAGGCTCGAGCAGCCATCCAAAGCAGGGGCAAAACTTGCATTTTTTTGCGCCTCGAGACTAAACATCGTAAATCCAGCCCCACAAGCTGGGTTGATATGCACCACTCGAGTTCCGTTTTGATCGCCCGGAAAAGGCGCTCGAATAAAAGAATCAGGGGTGAGCAGGGCATGTTCGCGTTTAACACTGGTGCGGGTAAAACCAAATTGCTGCATGGCTGATTGTAACGTATTTAGGGCAACTCTATTCCAGTACCGAGTAGAATACAAGCACATGCAGCCCATCAACCCTTCTCAAATTCCAGCCGATGCTGTTTTAATAGACATCCGAGATGACCTTGAACGCAGCGCCAAACCGCTTGTCTCGAGTCTTCTGGTACAAGCAATTTCTTTATTTGAACTCGAGGAAGGTAACCCCGCCCTGCCAGATTACCCATTGGTGGTGGTTTGCAGCACGGGAAGGCAATCTGAGTACGCTGGCGCACTGCTTGAGGCATTAGGCGCAAGTCATGTGCTGATTCTTCAAGGTGGATTTAGAGCCTTAACCAAATAAACTTGTTAGAGTGAGCCAATGCACCGAATTCAAATTGATCCAGCTATTTTGCAACGTTTCCCGCAGTATTCGCTGATGGTGATTTATGCTTACAATTTGCAAAACCCAACCAGCCAAACATGGAGTACCGAAATTCTCAGACAAGCCGAAGCCGAACAACGTCTTGTCTTTGCAAGCCAAAAACCCGCCGAGCATCCGCATATTGCCGCGTGGCGCTCTGTTTATGCAGAATTTGGCTTAAAACCTTCTAAATTTCTTTGTTCCGCCGAAGCCTTGCTTTCTCGAGTCGTCAAAGGGCTGGAATTACCAACCATCAATACCTTGGTTGATTTGTATAACGCCGTCAGTATCAAACACATCATGCCGATTGGCGGTGAGGACTGGGACTGTCTCGAGGATAATCTAATTTTGCGTTTTGCCGATGGGATTGAGCTTTTTGACACCTTCAAAGATGGTCAGCCAGTTGTTGAGAATCCATTACAAGGCGAAGTGATTTGGGCAGACGGCAACAGGGTGACATGTCGTGCTTGGAATTGGCGACAGGGGATTCGGACTCGTCTAACTGAAAAATCGGTCAATGCCTATTTTATTCTTGACCACTTAGCCCCGTATCCGCTCGAGCATTTACAGATGGCTGGCAATCAACTGATTGAATACTTAAAACAAGTCGCCCCAAATTGTCGAATCGAAACCGAATTATTCGGGGCAGCCGAACCCAAACTATTCGGGGCAGCCGAACCCATATGAGCGCCGATGCTCTGGCAGCCCTGTGGGGTTTGGCATCGGCATCGGCTTGGGGCTTTGGTGATTTTGCTGGTGGGCTGGCTACGCGGCGTTCAAG
>JAYWHB010000511.1:0-8230 GCA_043777915.1 Deinococcales bacterium | reverse complement strand
GCTCGAGTGGTTTAGTGGCTGCTTCTTTATTTCGGCTAGGGTTTTTGGCAGTGATTCCTATTAATCAACTGATTGGAAGTATTGGGCATATTTCAACTGAACGTCATCAAAGATTATTACAGAATCTAAGCGTGTATTTATTGAAAAAATAAGTGCGTGGGCTTTGTTTTCTCGGCTTGAGCCTGTGCTGATGGCTTCTTCTCGAGGATTGGACAATAATTTTCTGATTTTTGATCTGAAGTTTGCTTATCCTGAGTTTCCAGTACCAAATTGTGCTGATTTTATCTTAAGTTTTTTCAGAGGTAGAAATATGCTAAACGTAAAAATTGAAGAGGTATTCCAAGAAATACCTCTTTGGCAACTAATGAATTACATTGCTCCCGCTTCGTAAACTCTTATGCTGGTAATGATTGGGCATTCTTTTGCAATTCTTTCTGCTTCTTCAAGGCTATCTGCGCTGATGATGCAATAACCGGTTAATGATTCTTTTCCTAGTGGTAATTCTTTTGTTCCAGCACTTGAGATTTCTCTTCCATTTCCCAAAGGGCTGCCGCCGTCTACTAATTTGTCGGCGATGGATGCAAACCATTTGCCCCATGCTTTCTGTACTTCTTGGGTGGGCGTTTCATATCCGTAAGTTAGGAACACAAATTTTTTCATTTTTCTCCTTAATTCTTGATGTGATCGTTGCTTAAGTAAGCAGCATAGTTTTCTAGGGTTTCTTGGTTGCTGCCCCAGTATGTGTGATACTGCCCTAACCAATTTTGTGCGCCGTGCAATCCTTCTCGGTTGAGTGCAAGAAAATTGATTCGTCCAATCTTTTTGCGGATTATCATGCCTCCTTTCTCAAGGACTTTTAGGTGTTTGTGAATTGCAGGCAGCGAGAGTCCTTCCCTAAAAGCCAGTTGGCTTATGGAGCAAGGGTGCAGACTTAAGATGTAAATGATTGCTCGTCTGTGTTTGTTCGCTAGAGCTTCAAAAGCGTTGTCTAAGTCTGACAGAGTTTGATCTTTAGCCATAACACTTAACCTATTGGTTAAGTGTAGCGTTGGAGTTAAACTTTGTCAAGTAGAAAATTGCTCGAGCTTGTGCCGAAATAGCTTCTCGAGTTTATGTCGTTGGCTGCTTAACCGACTCGCTCCAAGCGCAGTAAACGCTCGAGCCGATCCACCAGATTGAGTTTAGAAAGGGTTCGCATTCGGCGGTGTGCGCCTTCGGTTCGCATTTCGGCTTCGATGGCTTGGGCTTGGGCGGTGTACTCGAGGGCAATGGCATATTGTTCTAAGCCTTTATGGGCTTGGGCGAGTAGAGAACAAATTTTGGCTTCTAATCCGCGCATTTTAGCGGTGCGTGCAATCTCGAGGGCAAGACTTGCGGCTTGTTGGGCTTGGCTATGGTTTGCTTGTGCTAAGTGAATTTGGCTTTGCAGCAGCAAACACTGTGCTTCGCCTTCGGCAATCTCTAGGGTGCGTACAATTTCTAAGCACTCGCTCACTTCGGACTGGGCTTCTGCTGGGTTTTCTAAGCCAATCAGGAGTTCGATTCGGTTGACCCGATTGCGGAGTTGCAATTCCTCGAGACCTAATTGACGGCAAAGGGCTTGTGATTTTTCGAGTGCGCTTAACCCTTCTGCAAATTGGGATAATCCACTTGATGCCAACGCCGCATTTGATAGGGCAATCGCCTCACGTACTTGGTCGCCCGTGTTAGCGGCTTGTTGAATGGCTTCTTGGGCATACTCGAGGGCAGTTAAGTTTTGACCGAGTTGGTGGTACATCAGACTGATGTTGTTTAAGCACGAGCTAATCTGGGCATCGTCTTGTAAGAGCATACTCAGGTGGTAGGCTTGGCTGACCAGTCCAACAGCCCGTTCTAAGTCACCAAACCAGTTATGAACCCCTGCCAGTAAATTTAGGCAGTCACGCTCGAGAAGCTGATTTTGTTGGGTTTGGGCGATCTCGAGGGCTTGGGTTAGCAATTCAAGGCTCTGCTCGGGTTGCCCAGCTATAATTTGGCAATGGGCAAGGCTACGCAAGGCAAACCCTTGTCCGAGTTGGTCATTACCAGTTTCAGCTAACTCAAGGGCTTGACGACTGAGCGATTCGCAAGCCTTACGGTCAGTGTGGCGTGATTGCCAAGCCGTTTGATTGAGTTCCTGAATTTGGGTTTGGTTACTCATGCAGTTTTACCTTATAACAGTGGAGATAGGGGTCTTGTGTTGTCTAGTTGCGGGTGAGGGTTATAAGGTCAACCCAACCTGTATCTCGTCCTAAAGTTTTTTCAATTACGACATCAGCCGTGGTACTCGACGAACCTGTGGTGAAGACAAGACTGAGTGGTTTTAGATTCCCATAACTAGATTGATTACTAGAAGCCATAACCGAAGTCCCACCAAAGTTACGAACTGTAAAACGAACCGAAGAAGTCAGTCTACCCACTTGCGTCCACCCAGTTAAGCGGTAGGTGGTGTTGGGCAGTAGTCCAGTTATTTTTTGGGTTAGGTTGCCTGTGCCATAAATGGCGGCGGCATAATCCCCAGAAAAAGAGTTGTAGTCATAGCTAACATTGCCAGAGTACGTCCAACCTTGTAAGCCACCAAGTTCAAAGTTGCCATTGCGAATAAAGTCTACGGTACTTTTTTGCACTGTGGGGACAAAACCAGATACTTGCAGAAGCAACCTTTCAACATCGAGTTGACCTTCACTGTGACACCAAGTATTTCCTGAGAGGTCACAAACGGTGGCATTTCTATAAAATCGCCACCATAAACGACTTCGCTCGTTGGAATTCCATAATGTATCGCCAATAGCCGCTCGAGCTTCTGTCGTTGTGGCTTCACCATAAGCCAGAGCTAATGCTCCTGCCACCAAAGGTGTAGAAAATGAAGTTCCTGTGGCATTGGCAGTTTGGAAATTTGGGGCTAAGGTCGGAACATTTTCACCCGGAGCGTACATAAACACATCTCCGCCACGGTTGGTAAAGCTGGACAATTGATCGTTAGCATTAACACTGCCAACCCCAATCATATAACCCGGTTGAACGTAGCCTAGGGCTGCGGGGTAATTGGCTGCGTCTGTTTGGGCTTCGTTACCAACGGCTGCCACAACATAAACCTTATTTGCAATGGCGTTGTTAATCACAGTCCATAAAGCATCTGAAAATTGATGCGAACCTAGCGAGATATTGATCACTCGAGCGCCATTTCTAACCGCATAATCAATTGCGGCAATCACATTGTCTAAATCACCAGCCCCATTTGCATCTAAAACCTTAAGTGGCATGATGGTGGCTTTGGGGGCAACCTGTAAAACAATGCCAGCCACGGCTGTACCGTGTCCGTATCCTGCGCCGCCACTGATTTCATTGACATTATTATTGTTATTAACAAAATTCCAACGCTTGGTTGAATCGGTTAAACGCCCAAAAAGCCCTGGGTGAAAAAGGTCTATGCCTGTGTCTAAAACAGCCACAATCACACCAGCCCCAAAATTACGGGCAATTGCATGGGCTTGTGGGACTCGAGAATTCATATAAACACTACTGGTTTGTAGTGGCATACGTGGAAGTGTCTCACCACTCGACCAAGTTGACCAACCGCTTGACCATGTAGACCAGCCACTTGACCATGTACTCCAGCCACTCATACCAACACTAGCCATGCCCGTGCTTGCGCCTTGGGTGGTGATGTTTGGGCGGTCAAGACTAATTTTGGCATCGGTAGAACCGATTTTAATGTTTGGCTCGAGGTGCTTGACTGCCAAATCGGTGCTAGCAGGTGGAGTGTTTACTTTTAGGATTGCATACCCTGCTTTGGGGTTAAAAGAGAGCAAATTGCCGCCGTAACGACCCATTAAGCCCTGTTCGGTATCATTGGAAGTTAAATTAACAGTCAGAATAAATTCTTTGCTGGGTTCGCTCGTCTGGAGCGAAGTACAGGCAACAAAAACGGTACAAAGCAGAACGCCTAAAGTATAACGACTGATTTGAATGAGACTCTTCATGACTGACCTCGCAGGTAATTGTACCAAGTAAAAAGCACAAATCCCTTACTAAAATCAGTTGGTTTTTTGTAAGAAACGCTAAGTTTGACAGTTTAGCCGATACAAGTTTTAGCTCAAACACCAAGGCTTTGCCAAATTTCATCGGCAATTCGGTAAACTGCTGAGGCATCGGCTAATTTTTTGACTCCAGCTTTGAGTTGCTCGAGTTTATCTGGTGTGGATAGCACTTGCTCGAGTGCCGTCGCCACATTTTTTGCACCTTCGGCATACATCCCAGCCCCTTCTCGCACTACATATTCGGCGTTGGGGGATTCTTGGAATTTAATCGCTCCGTTTATAATCATCGGTGTGCCAAGCGCCGCCGCTTCAGTAATGGTGGCGGGTCCCGCTTTGGAAATCAGTAAATCGGCAGCCCGCAAGAAGACATCAAACAGGTCAGTGAATCCATAAATCGTGGTTTTTTTCTTCCAAGGCACAGCCTCGAGCGCATTTTTTAGACCAGTATTTTTGCCTGCCAGCACCACCAATTGAGAATCGGCGCTACTTGCATCTATCGCCTTAGCCGTCTCGAGTAAGGGTCCCATGCCGTCGCCGCCACCAACCAGAATCACAATTTTTGCGTTTTCATCCCAGCCAAGTTTTTGCCTTGCCTCGAGTTTAGTTAGGGTCATCTTTGAGAACCTTGGGTGCATCACAGGACCGGTTAAAATCAATTTTTTAGGGTCTATGCCAAGCTCCAAACCACGGTCATAGGCGGGTTGGACTGGCACAAGGGTTTTGTCGGCTCGAGTGTCGTACCACAAAATTGTTGGTAGGGCGTAGTCGGTAATGACACTGATAAATGGGGTCTTGAGACCAAGTTTTCGTAAGGCGTAAACACTTGGGCGCACAAAAACGCTATGGACACATACCACAATGTCGGACGGGTGGCGCTTGTACAGATGCCGAATACGTGGGTACATGTTGCGCTCATACAGTTTTGCCGCCAATTTATTCTTAAAAAGTCGGTCGCCTATCCAGTATTGGGCTTCATAACTCGAGGGGTGAAAGTTGACCCATTTGCCGTAAGTGGTGGGCATGGTGTTAAACGGATACGGTGTATAACCTTGCCACATATCCACCAGTTCAAACTCAAATTCACCTGCGTGTTTTTCCTCGAGTGCCGCCGTGATGGCATTACAGGCAGCGCGGTGTCCTCCGCCAGTGTCGGACATCAAAAATAGGATTCGTTTCATGGTTTTGCCTCTTTTGTTTTGGTGGCTTGGTTCGCAGACTGGGCTTGTTGTTGCGCCGCAGATTGGGCTTGTTGTTGCGCCGCAGATTGGGCTTGGGCAAGTACAGCCGCACCGCCGATAAATGGACCAATTAAGTAATACAAGTAATACGATAAAACGCGCCAAATCAGCACAAATGGCACAACCGCTTCTTTGGCAATCCCAAGCGCCGAACTGCTTGTGCCAAGCACAATTTCAAAGTACCCTGCCCCACCGGGTGTTGGGATAAAGAAACTAAAAAACACCAATAAAATTTGGGCAGCGATTAAACCAAGGTCATCTACTTTATAACCCAGCGTTGCCAGCACTAAATTTGCGGCTGCAAAATGAAAAGTGTAATTTAAGAAGGTGGAAAAATGCAGTTTAACTTGGGTAGCAAAAGGCAATTGTCGCATTTGTGCCATTGCATCGGCGGTTTCACCAATAAAACGCAGTGCGCCACGTTGAAAACGTTTTAGGAATTTAAGATTACAAATCATAAAAATCAGTTTCTCGAGACGGTGTGCTTGGTAGGCAACGCCATACGCTAAACCAATCGCCACGACTGTACCCATTGCCACAAGCACACCCAAAAACGAACCAATAATTGGCAAGTGCAAGTCAATGCCAGCAAAGTACAAGTAAGCAAACGATAATGGAAGCGCGTAGGCATAAAAAACCAAGTCAAGCGAGACCGAAAAAATCGCCACGGCAGTGGCGCGTCTCGAGTCGGTGTACTGGCTTAAATACCAAGCCATGGCTACATTTGCACCACTGGCACTGGGGGTGGTGGATGCCCCAAACAAATACAGTAAAAAAGCTCGGGTGGCTCGAGCCAGCGTCACGTTTTTATCATTGGCGAGTAACTGAATCCGCCAACCAGCCACCAACCACCAAGCAACCACTGAGGCGACAAAAATCACTGCCCAAAGCGGATGAATTTGCACTGTGCGACTAAATTCGGCGGGATTAAATTCTTTGCCGAGGCTCAGCAAACCAAAAATCCCCAGTGCAGAAAAAACCAAGGTGATAAGTAGGGCTTGAATGGCGTTTTTCACGATTTGCCTCGAGACGACATAGCCAACAGATTAACACTTTGCGACTCGAGGTGGATTTTATTGCGAAACGCGTATCGGATTTAATTGCGAAACAACACTTGCTCTTTAGAAAAGTTACGCAATGCAAGGTAAGCCGTTCCAACTGCAAAAACAAGATTGGCAATCACAATCACTGCTACGATTTCCGAGGTGGCTTTGCCTTTGACAATATCAAGGATGCCAAGTGTACTACCAATGACTGGTGTGGCGTATAACAAAGTGCTACGGGTAATAAAATCACCAAATTGCATACCAATAGAAACGAATTGGGCAATAATTTGCAGCGGCACAAGGTACGTTTGCGCTTCTTTGAATGAACGAGCATAAATACTAATGGCTACCAGTAAACCAGAGAGCATTAAAGCCACGGTAATACCAATTAAGAACATTGAAAAATAACCACTAAACCCTAAGTTTAAGTTACCACCAAATAAGGCACTCATATCGCTGCCTCCGCTTGGTCCAAATTGCTTTAAGACAATCGGACTGAGCAAACCAGAAACAACAAAAGCACTGACTTGCATGACCACACCAAATAAGGCAAATAAGGTCACAGCCAGTAATTTACCTAGCACCACCTCGAGTCGCCGAATAGGGGAGACCAATAGAATCTCTAAACTACCGCGTTCTTTTTCACCTGCGGTGCTGTCTACAGCAACCGTACTTGCCCCACCGAGAATGGCTAAGAAAATAAACATGGGGATTAGAAAGGCAAAAATGCCGCCTGAGCTTTCTTCTTTGGTTTCGGCATTGATTGCTTCAACTTTGACAGGTTCTAAAGTATCAGCGCTAAGTCCAAGATCAGCTAATTTTTTTAAGACCAAAGACTTAGAGTAATTCTCAATCGCATCGGAGAGTTTTTCTCGCACCACTGATGCTTTTTGACTGCTGAATTTCACATAAATTTGAATTCCAACAGGTTGCCCACCTGCAAAGGCTGGAACACCACCCTTTGGAATACTCAGTGCGGCTTCGACATCACCATTTTGTACAGCTTCCAGTGGTTTTTCTATTTCTCTGAGTTCAACTCCAGCCCCACCTGTTCCAGACTCGAGCAAACTGCGTAAAGCTGGTGGCATTTGGGCAATATTTTCCACGCCAACCACTTGTTTTTTCTGGACTTCACCACCAAATAAATTACCAAACAACAAAGGAAAACCAATAATAAAAATTGGAGTCATGACAAATGGCAAAATAATACTGGCACGAAATGCCTTAACATCTCGCACCGTAGAAAGTAATTCTTTGTACGCCACTCGCCAAATAAAATGAAAGCGCATTATGCCACGCTCCTTGTTAATCTAAAAAAGGCTTCCTCGAGATTATTCGCCCCAGTTTTGGTTTTTAAGTTTTCTAAAGTGTCTTCGGCAATTAGTTTCCCGTGGTCTATAATTGCTGCCCGTTCACAGAGTTCTTCGGCTTCTGCCATGATATGGGTGCTGTACAGCACCACTCGGCTCGAGTTTTTATAGTTGCGGGCAAACTCAAGAACCGCCCTGCGTGCCACCACATCTAAGCCGTTGGTGGCTTCGTCCAGAATCAGCACACTTGGGTTGTGAATGACGGCTCTGGCAATCACAATTTTTTGTTTCATCCCTGTGCTGTACTCACCCGCTCGGCGGTTCAGGAGTTCATTCATCTCGAGCGCGTCGGAAAGTTCTTTGATGCGTTTTGATGTGTCTGATTTACCCATATTGTAAAACGAGGCAAAATACTCGAGAATTTCTTGACCAGTTAAGCGGTCATAGAGTCCCATGCCGCCATTGACCACACCAATCGTGCGCCGTACTTCTTCGGGTTGGCGTTTGGTGTCAAAACCAGCCACGCTTGCACTGCCACCCGTCGGCTCGAGCAGGGTCGCCAGCATTCGCAGCGTTGT
>JAYWHB010000510.1:0-2972 GCA_043777915.1 Deinococcales bacterium | reverse complement strand
GCAATCACGGCGGCTAACAACACCCCGTTTGGCTTAGCGGCGTATATCTGGACAAAAGATATTTCTCGGGCGGTGCGTGTCGCTGAAAGTCTCGAGTATGGCATTATTGGCTTAAATGATGCTGTGCCAAGTACCGTCCAAGCGCCGTTTGGCGGGGTTAAGCAATCGGGGTATGGACGCGAAGGTGGGCATTGGGGCTTAGATGAGTACCTGTTTACCAAGTATATTTCGCTTGGGATTTGAGCTAAACTCGAGTAAACTACTCCTATGCGTCGCAACCTTGATTTGACTGGGGCAAACGCACTAAGTGTTTCCCGTGTAACAATCAGATAATGACTCCTCCAATAGCCGCGAGTGCAACCATCAAAGCGGCTCGTAATTCAGTTAATGAGTCGTAACAACGACGCGGCATCAAAAATCCTTTGATTTTGCGCTAGATATTTTCGATGTAATGCAATGCTGGACAATACGAGGGCAGAAAACGCAGAAACACATTAGATTCCTGCCAAACCAGACCTTGCTGCTCAATTGCTTTGGTTTTATGAAAAGCTGCATTATCTAAGACAATCACCATCATTTGATCAGGCTTCTGGCGTGTTTTTGTCAGGTCTTCAATAAATTCTTGTACTTGTGGACTTGTACAATTGCCTTTGAGTTCAAGACAGTATAATTTGCTCGTTTGTCCTTGTATCATCCAAGCTCCAATCAGGTTAGTCCGACCACTTGAGGCAAAACGACTCCTAACCGCCAATGGGCGACCCTTAGTTGCCCATGTGTAGCACTGACCAAGCATCAAAGCAAATCCACTCTGGTCAAGATAAGCGCGGCTTAAACGCTTTTCCAATGCCCCTTTTTTAGGCTTTCAATCGCCACATGACTTTGCCTGACTACCTCTGGGTTAGTTGGCGGCACATAGCGACTACGTTGCCAAGTATAGCCAAGCTCAAGCAGATGGACTCGCATGGCTTCTCGAGCGATATTGACCTTAAATTGAGTTTTAATCAATTCAGTCAATTGTGAACAGCTAAAAGCTCGGTCTTGCTTGAATTGGGCTTGAACAAAAGCACTTATTTCGGAGGTAAATTTACTTGGATTCCCTTTGGCTTTGCCATCTACTAAGTATCTACTGCCTGCATTTTAGATTTTTCAAAAAGCGGCAAATCTGTCATTTCGGCGGTAGATACGCTGTCCTTACTCCTTTTAGTCACAAAATGTTTTAGGAAAAATACCTAAAACATTTCAGGGAGGTACTTAATCCCTCGAGTTTTGATTGTTCCCAACGATCAAAGTCTTTGTAAATGGTGATATTGTCTCGATCAAAGTGTTGAACCAGTTGGGCTACTGTAAAACCTTGGTTGCTTAAACGTAGAATACTGGCTCTGAGACGGACTTTAGGGTGAATTCCATGGGCTTGCTCGAGATGGCGCAATTAGACATCTTCTTCAGGCGATAATTTGATGAATCTTGGTTTACACATTCTTATAGTTTACGCGGGAAACACTTAGCAATCAGGGTATCTAGGTAAATTTGGTATTACATCCAATTAACTGTAATTTATGGTACAAAAAATACATGAAAACAAAGTTTGCACTTCTTGTGCTGTTTGGCTCGAGTTTGGCTTTCCTTGGTCACTCTGGCGCTCAGAACAACACCCCCAATTTGCCGCTCGAGATGCGCGTAGCAACCCAATGGTATACCCTGATGCTTGATTTAACCCGTCACACTGCGACTTACTCGCCACCAGTAGCTGCCCGTACCTTTGCTTATATTGGTTTAACGACCCATGAATTGGTCGCTGTAAACAGTAAAACCCTGCGTTCACTCGAGGGACAAGTTCAAGGATTTCGCGGGATTACCAAACCAGACCCAAAACAAAAGTACAACAACGCGGCTGTTTTGCATGGCGCATTCTCGAGCAGTATTGAGGCTTTGTACGGCAATACAGGACCAACTGGGCAACGGGTGCTGACGTTTGTTAAAAACCGTATTGCCCAAGATTTGGCAAAATCTATGCCTCAAGATGTTCTCGAGCGCAGCCTGAATTATGGGCGTTTAGCAGCCCAACAAATCCTCGAGTTTGCCAAATCAGACGGTGGCGCAACCATTCTAAACTTGGGTTTTCCGCTCACCTACCCCAAAGCCACCAAGCCAGAACAATGGATTCCAACCGCTCCCCTTGGGATGCAGCAAACCCCACTTTTGCCAGCTTGGGGCAATAACCGCCCCTTGGTCATGAAAACTGGCAACGCTTGCCCACTGCCAGCCCCAACTGTGTACTCGAGCGAAAAAGACTCGGCGTTTTATAAAGAGGCATTAGAAGTTTATAACACAATAAAAAACATCACCCCTGAGCAGAAGAAAATTGCCCGATTTTGGTCTGACGACCCGATGCTGACGATCACCCCGCCCGGACATTGGATTAGCATTGCCCTAAATCTGGCGCTTGATAAAAACCTTGGTTTAGAGCAGTTTGCCGAACTCCAAGCCCGAGTTGGACTGGCAGTCAACGATGCCTTTATTGGTTGCTGGCACACCAAGTATATTTATAATTTATTGCGTCCCACCACCTATATTCGTCGGCACATAGACTCGACCTTTGAAACCATTTTGCTGATTCCACCATTTCCAGAATATCCCAGTGGTCACAGCACTCAAAGCAGTGCCGCCGCCAGTGTCCTGACCACTTTCTTTGGCGAGAATTATGCTTTCACTGACCGCACAGGTTCGGACAACGGACTCGAGCCACGCAGTTATAAGTCGTTTTTTGATGCTGCTGCCGAAGCGGGCATCTCGAGGATGTACGGTGGAATTCATTTCCGAGCCGCCATTGAACAAGGTTTCGAGCAAGGGCGGTGCATTGGCGCTAAAGTGAATGCCCTAAAATTTAGGAAGTAAATCAATACACCAACGCCGCCCCGTCACATCTGGATTCTGTCCCGACAATCAGGGCATCGCCAAGTTTCCAAATAATC
>JAYWHB010000509.1:0-2972 GCA_043777915.1 Deinococcales bacterium | reverse complement strand
GGTTCTCGAGCCTCTGCCTTTGGCTCGCCCAGCATGGTTGTGTTTGTACTTGGCAATGCGTGGCGATTGGGTAGCAAGGGACGAACTGGCTTGTGTTTTCAGACCCGAAGATTCGGAAGAAACAGCCCGCAATGCCTTGCGTCTTATTTTTCACAGGGCAAAGCAATTTGATTGGGCAAAAGACTTAGAAATAGAAGCTAAACGCGCTCGGTTTGTGGTCAAAACCGATGTCGCAGATTTTAAATTGTTGATTCAAAACAAAAACTGGCTCGAGGCATTAGAACTCTATAAAGGTGGTCTGCTCGAGGGATTTGCCGCACCAAGTTTAGTTGCCCTAGAAGCATGGCTGGGGTTTGAGCGCGAACAACTGCATGGTTTATGGCGAGAAGCAGTTTTGGAGCGGGTCTTGGAACTAAGCGCGATTCGCAATTATGGTGTGGCGATTTCATGGCTCGAGAAATTACTGCACATCGAACCCGTCTGTGAAGTTGCAATTCAGCATTTGATGCAGTCTCACTTGGCTCAAAATAATCGTCTGGCGGCTGAACGGGTCTATCAGCGTTTCTCGAGGTTACTGGCAGAAGAATTTTCCTTGAAACCCAATGCTGCAACCACTGCAATACTTGAACCAGAAAGCCAAATCAAAGAAGTGTTGCCTGTTCTACCCAAAAGTAACATGCCATTGTTTGGGCGCAGCACCGAAATCGAGCAGATAAAGCTGGGCTTATTAACCGATGTTCGCTTACTTTGTTTGGTTGGGCTTGGCGGCAGTGGAAAAACCCGTTTGGCACTCGAAGCTGCTCGCATAATCAGTCCAGAATTTGTGCATGGTACGGTTTTTATAGACGGAACAGCCCTGCAAAATCCAGCCCAGATGCCCAGTGCTTTGGCGGCTGCTTTGCAATTCAAATCGAGTTCAAATCTCGAGTTAGTGCCAGCGTTACTTCAGTACCTTGAGGCTCGAGTGATGTTATTGGTACTTGATAACCTAGAGCATCTTTTGGAAGTCCGTAGTCTGATTGCACGAATTTTAATTGCAGCCCCGAATATCGCCATTTTAGTCACTTCTCGAGTTCGCCTTGCAATGCAGCAAGAAACGGTGCTTGACGTAACTGGTCTGGCATTGCCACAATCCCAAATAGATAGCCAAATTCTGCAATCTGATGCGGTGCGTTACTTTTTGCATGTGGCAAGTCGGGTTGGGAAATTTGCAATCGAACCGACTCTGCTCGCTAAAATCGTTTGGAAACTCGAGGGTCAACCATTAGCCATTGAACTTGCGGCACGTTGGACAAGGGTGCTTTCTTTGGCGCAAATAGATTCAGAGCTACAACGGGGTTTGTTGTGGTTAGAAACCGATTTGCATGACCTCCCGATGCGTCACCAAAGTCTGATGGCGGTGCTGAACAGCACTTGGTTTGGTTTGAGCGAACGGCAAAAAGTGGCGCTCAGTGCCATATCGGTATTTCGAGGTGGTGCGAGTTTAGAAGCGCTGCAAGCCGTTGCCCAAATTCAATTGCCAACTTTATTAACTTTAATCAATTCAAGTTTACTGCACAAAGACACCAATGGGCGTTTTTACATGCACGAAATGATTCGGCAATTTGCGGCTCGAGAAGCCAAAAACATGATAGAACTTATGCAGTCACATTGGGCATATTTTTATGCGCCACTCCGTCACGTCGAAGGTACTTATCGTCCAGCCGAATTACCACAGCAATACAAAATGGATTTAGAGAATCTACTTGCTGCTTGGCATTGGCTCATCCAACACGGCAATCTGCAAGAAATCAGTGGTCTGATTGCCCGTTGGGTTTTTGTTTTTGAAGTTCACGGTTGGCGCGACCAAGCAAAAACAGCTTTGAACAGCGCCAATCAGCATTTACGTTCAATTGGCGAATCGGTCATTCTAGCCCAATTACTTCGTGCCGAAGCCTATTTTACTTATACTCCCGAGTTGGCAAAAATTTGTATCGAGGAGAGCATTACCCTCTATAAGCACTTGGAAAACACCGCAGGTATCATTGAGGGACTGCTAAAACTGGCTGAACTCGAGCATGGGATGGGGCATTTTCAGGCTGCCTTAAGTATCTTTGAAGCAGCCACAACCCTTGCGACACCCAATCATAGCCAAATTCTCGAGCGAATGGATTATTCCTTAAACGAACTGCATCGCTGC
Source organism: Deinococcales bacterium (assembly GCA_043777915.1). GTDB lineage: Bacteria > Deinococcota > Deinococci > Deinococcales > JAAFIG01 > JAAFIG01. Next base: position 793 of record JAYWHB010000509.1, on the reverse strand, counting down.
CTTGGCAATTATCCACAAGCCCGTTTTTTTGCCAATCGTTACACCCAAAAAGCCATCGAAACCAATTTTACAGATGGCATTGGCAGAGGTCATCATGCCCTTGGTTTAATTGCCCAAGCCGAACATCAGTACCAGATTGCCGAGCAGCATTTTTTAGAAAGCCTAGATTATTTTCGCCAAATTGGTTTTCAGGACGGCATTTTATCGTGCTTAAGCAACCTAGGGATTGCCCAAATGAGCCAACAGCGTTTTGCCGATGCAAAAGCCACAACACTCGAGACAATGCGCTTAAAAAAAGAACTCGGACGGGCTGTTTATGTTGAACACAATGTCTTAGGGCTAATGCTGCTCGAGCAGAACCAACCTGATTTGGCTTTTGAACAAAGTCTTTTGGCGACTGAACTGGCTGTTGAAAACCACGCGATTATTTTTGCCTTGGATGCTCTTAAAACAGTGGCGCAAGCGCTCGTAAAGTTGCAAGTACCACTTGGCAAGGAATTACTTTTGCAAATTCTAAATCATCCCAGTACGGTTGCCGAAACTCGAGATGCTGCCCTTAAAACTTGGCAGAGCTTAGAGCAAAAAGCACCTCCAAAGACAGAAATTCGTTTGATACCAGAACTTTTGTTTGACTTAAAACAATTGGCACTGAGCGCCAAGTAATCGGCTATAATATTTTGATCGCGACAAAGTTGCAATCCGCCGCATTCACTGTATCAGTGAATGCGGCGGATTGCTTTTAATTTTTGGCTTTCATCCGGAGGAGGTGAAATTTATGAACGTTGATTGGTTT
>JAYWHB010000508.1:0-8247 GCA_043777915.1 Deinococcales bacterium | reverse complement strand
CAATAATCACACTTGGGTTGCTGCTGACCACAATTTCTGGACTAATTTTTGGAAATGCCCCAAGTGTAGCTGGCAAAATGTTTATCCCACCGGCTCGAGACAACATCTCACCAATAAAACTGCTTGGTCCTGCGGCGTATGGGGTTGGGTCAACTTCAAAGTAAGCACTAACCCTTGGACGACTGGCTATTTTTGCGCTAATACTGTTGATTTCGCTTCGCATACTTGTAATTAAACGCAAGGAATTGGCTTCACGATTGACCAAACGCCCAAGCACCGCGATTTTCTCAAAGGTCTCGGTATATGTCTGGGCAGTACCACCATAGACAGTTAAACCCAGTTTCTCGAGATTTTGAACCAATTTAGAACTGGTGCTTTCGTCTGCCAAGACCAAATCGGGTTTGAGTGCTGCAATTGCCTCGAGATTTGGTACAAAACCACTGCCAACCTTAGCAATTTTGTCAGTCTCTAGTTTAGGGTAATTGCTGAATTGGTCTATGCCGACCAGTTTAGCCCCAGCCCCAAGTGCAAAAAGTGTTTCGGTATGACTGGGCAGCATCGCAATAATTCGTTTTGGTTCGGATTTTAAGGTGATGCTGCGCCCTAAATCATCGGTGATGGTCAGCGGATAAGAACTGGCAAGAGAAGACGAGAACAAGCAAACCACAAGGAAAACAACTAATTTCTTCAACATAAAAAACCTCTAACAAGAAGGCGAAAAACAATAAAAAACGCACTGGAAACACCAGAACGTCAACCTATAAAAACTCAGATACCATAAAAAACGCCCCCTTTCGCTCGAGAGGTGAACCCAAAAGGTTCAGAGCTTGGCAGGCATTCGGGCTGATGACGGATGGTCAATTACCGTTGCGGAACAGCGCTGGAATTGCACCAGCTTCCCCATTTTCATCTCGAGATTACGCACCTCGAGAACCAAACAGGGGCAGTCTACACTTTTTTAGGTGATCGTACATCAGAGTGAATGGAAATACAGGGCGAACACGGGGGTTCGCCCCTACCTCACGCATTTTCTATGCCATGACTGTAGGGACAGACCCCTGTGTCTGTCCTGTGAATAACGATAAAATGACATTCTTTCGGAGGCTCTAGTACAACATGACGGTACATCTTGACCACTTGTGCAGGATTACACTAAGTCCATGAATGCCTCAGACCAAGCCCTCGAGAAAGCCCTGACTGGATTGCGTCTCGAGAACCATGAATTGCTGGCACTGTACGATGCACCTCTGCCAGACCTTGCCAGTGTCGCCCATCAGTTGCGTCTGAAACGCACCTTGGGTGATACCGTCACCTATTTGATTGACCGCAATATCAATTACACCAATATTTGCAATGTTGGTTGTAATTTCTGTGCTTTTTATCGCACCCCACGCCAAGGGGATGCCTACACCTTAACATTTGAACAAATCTCGGAAAAAGTCGCCGAACTCGAGTTAATTGGCGGTACACGGATTCTGCTCCAAGGTGGGGTTAATCCAGCCCTGCCCTTTAGTTGGTATCTCGAGATGTTACGGTACTTGAAAACCCATCACCCAAGCATTAAACTCGATGCCTTTAGCCCCGAAGAAATTTTGGGACTCGAGAAAATAACGGGTCTGGATGCCTTAGAAATCATCACCCAAATGAAAGAGGCGGGCTTAGATGGTTTACCGGGGGCGGGCGGTGAAATTCTCGAAGACGAAGTAAGACTAGAAGCTGCTCCAGCCCGAATTCCCAGTGCCGATTGGTTTAGGATTTTAGATGTTGCCCAGAGCCTAGGGCTGTACACGATTTCGACCATGGTGATTGGTTTTGGCGAAACCATGCAGCACCGTGTCAACCATCTGCTAAAAATCCGCACCCAGCAAGATAAGGCACTTCTCGAGTACGGCAATGGCTTTAGTGGTTTTGCGATGTGGACATTACAAACCGAACACACCAGACTGCACGGCAAAGCCCCCGGCGCAAGCGCCCATGAGTACCTCAAAAACCTCGCGGTCTCGAGAATTGCTCTTGATAACATTATCAACATTCAAGTTAGCTGGCCCACCCTCGGATTTAAGGTCGGACAAGTTGGCTTGTTTTACGGCGCAAATGACTTTGGCAGCACGATGATGGAAGAAAACGTCGTTTCACAAGCTGGTGGACATGACCGTGTGCGTGTCACCGAAAAAGAAATCATTCGGCATATTTCGGATGCAGGTTTTAAGGCAGCCCAGCGCAACTCGAGATTCCAGATTTTGAAAGAGCTTTGAGCTATGGGCTATGGGCTTTGAGGCAATTCGTTCTTCACAGGATTCTCGAGGGATTATGGACATTAGAATTGATGATTTAAGTGGTACAGAAATTGCGGCGCTGCTCGAGGAACACATTAGCGACATGCGGCGCATTTCGCCACCAGAAAGTAAACATGCACTTGACTTGAACGGTTTACGCCAGCCAGAAATTACCTTTTGGACAATTTGGGATAATGGGTTAGCGGGTTGCGGAGCGCTGAAAGAACTGGACAGCACCCATGGCGAAATTAAGTCCATGCGAACTGCTTTGACCCACCGAAGAAAAGGTGTGGCAGCCAAAATGCTTGGTCATTTAATCGAAGAAGCCACGCGCCGCAAATACACCAAACTCAGTTTGGAAACGGGTTCAATGCCATTCTTTGCGCCTGCTCGAGAACTTTATAAAGGGTTTGGATTTATCGAAAGCCACGCCTTTGCGGATTATAAAGAAGACCCGAACAGTGTTTTTATGACAAAGGCACTCGGGTAGCCTCAAATGTTTTCGAGGGTTGCACAAATTCGTCCTGCGCCGCAATCAACTGGATTTCTCGAGTCCCCAAAGTGTGGGTTAATAGAAGTAAATTGTATAGCGCACTGCCAGCCTTCTCGAGGGCAGTTTTGACATTTTTTGTTTTCAAGTAATGCCCTAAAAAAAGCGCCGCAATACAATCGCCTGTGCCGTTGCGTGGTGGGTCAAGCGGAATTTTTGGAGTCTCGAGCAACCATGCCCCGTCAGTTGAAACCGCCAGAACTTCGATATTTTCTTCTAAACGCTCCAAACTTGTGACCAGCACAATTGCATTTTTTGGCATTTTTGAACGCAGGGTTTGCGCCGCAAAAACCGCATCCTCGAGCGTCTGGATTTTTTGCCCCGTCAATAACTCGAGTTCAAATTGATTTGGTGTGAGAATATCGGCTTGTGGGACAACCAATTCTTTAATTAAATCAGGTAATTCAGGTCGTACAAAGACACCACGACCAACATCACCCATGACGGGATCGCAGCAAAAAAGTGCTTTGGGATTGGCAGCACGAACTTTTTGTACCGCTTTGAGAATCGCATTGGCGGTGTCTGGCGCTCCTATATACCCAGAAAGCACCGCCGCACAATCTGGCAAGACTCCACGGTCTGCGATGCCCTGAACCAAGGCTTGGGTTTGCTCACTTGGGAAGACCTGTCCTGTCCACGCGCCGTAACCCGTGTGATTACTGAACTGCACCGTATGAACTGCCCAGACTTCAAAACCAAGGCGTTGCAACGGAAAAACCGCCGCCGCATTGCCCGCATGACCATAGGCAACCCAGCTTTGAATAGACAAAATGTTTTGAGGCAGCATCATAAAACGGCTCAAACTGCCTTTTCAAGTTGTTGCATTTTAGGCTGAATCAAAGGTTGATTGCTTAGATTTTCTGACATTTCATCTTCCAAAAACTTGCTCAGACTTGGTAAACCCAATAGCGACACTCGAGCTTGAAACAAAAGTAATGAAATTTCTTGTACTAAACCCGATTGGTCAGAAAAAATGAGATGACGAAACATTATATCGTGACGGTAAGTCTTCAAAACAGCATCAGCAACCAAGACCTGAAACCGACCATCTGAATAATTAACAAAAACAACAGGTGTATTGCCGTACAGAAAATACTTGAATTTTATATCTTTACGACCCATGATGCTCACCTCGAAGAATCTCAGACCAGACTTCACTATACAACTCCTGAGTAGTTTTTAGAAGAAACTCCACGGCGTGAAACATTTTTTTTACGAGTGATTTTAAGTCGTTCTAGGCTGGTAAACATGGTTTTAAAATAAACTTGAGTTGATTACAACACAAATTTCTCAAAGAAACATTTTTGCAATTCCGAATAAGCAACCAAACTACTTGCTAACTCGAGTCGTTGGGTACTGGCAAGTTCTTTGAAGACAGCCGCTTTCTTAAAATTCTTGGCTTTTACCAGTGCCTCAGCCAGTGCTTTGTACAACTCTAGTTTTTGCAGTGGTGGTACTTTTGCACTGGCTAAGAGATCTTCGGTGGCTTGGCTGTTAATCTCGTTACCAAGGGCGCTACTTGCTTGTAAGCGAATACTCATGGCACTGGCTATGATCGTACTCGAGTTATCTATTGCGGCTACGGCTTCTAAGGCTTTTTGTGGTTGTTGTAAGGCAAGTTCAATCATCCCAAGTTGATACATTGCATGGTGTCCATTCTCGCGGTAATCGGATTGTTTAGATTCTAAAATTCGGGTTAAGCGCTGCCTTGCTGCCTCGAGTTGACCTTCGGCACATTCACAATAAGCCAACTGCGCTTGTACCAGAATTTGGTCGTCGTATGCGCCTTCTTTTGCGGTACTAAGGAATTGATCGATGATTTGACGAGCGCCAATCATATTGCCAATTTGTGAGTATAAACGGGCTAAACCAACGGCTTGCCAAACATGATTTTGTGATTGCCCAAGTAAAGCACTAACCACCATCGCTTTGCTGTACGACTCGAGACTGGCGGCAAGGTTGCCTCGGAGCAATTGAATTTCGGCAAGTCGGGTCAGTAAGTTACTTTCGACTCGAGGTTCATACGGTTCTGGGAGTAAAGCAATCACTTGCTCGAGTTTGTGCTGGGCAATGTCGAGTTCGCCAGCTTCAACATGAATACGAATGCAGTTGAATAAAAAACTTTCTTGTAGGCGCGTATCGAAAATAGCGCGGGCATCTGCGAGGGCGAGTTCAAGTTGAATAATGGCTTCTAATCGTTTGCCTTGAGAAAGTGCAAGCCGCGCACTGACATTGTAACAAATGGATCTTCCGCGAATGTCGTTCTGAGTTTCTGATAATTCAAAAGCCATTTTTAGAAAATTTGTTGCTGCCACAAAATCGCCTGTTTGAACCGATAAATAACAGAGTTGAACGCAAATACTACTTTGTTTTTTTGGTGGCATAAATTGTATTTGTTCAAAGGCTAAAAGGTATGAAGTATGGGCTTTTTCGGTCTGACCAAGTTTCTCGAGTGCCATCCCAGTGATATATTGCGCTTCGAGTCGTAATCCAAGGTTCACATTTTTTGCGTCTAAAACACGCTGCCCCGCCTCGAGACAATCTGTATGCCGACCCGTCTTGTAGGCAACATCGGCTTGTTTTATGGCAACGGTTGCGCTTAATTGAGGGTCAATAATTTTTGCCGCAAGGCTTTCTAAGTTTTCCAAGGTTGTGATTTCGCCTTGTCCATTGTGTAAGTACCCAAATAAGTCCAGACAAACCAAATGAATCCTAAAAGCTTGATTTACATTTGCACCATTTTGCAGTGCCATCTTGTAATGATTGATTGCTTCTTGATGCGCGTAGACCCGTGCCGCTTCCTCGGCGGCTTGAATACGCCAATGGATGGCTTGTACCGCTTGCCCTGCCTGCTCGAGATGCCCTGCAATGCGTGTAGCAGCCCCGCCACACTGTTCGAGATTCGCCGCTAATTTCTTATGCAGTAAGCGCCGCCGTTCTGCCCCAAGCCCAAGGGCAATGGATTCTCGAACCAAATCATGGGTAAAACGGTAGCCATTGGTTTGGGACTCGAGGATTTGCAGTTCCAAAGCCCGTTCAAAGGATTCTAAGGCTTGGAATTCAGTCAGGGTCGTGGCGTTTTGAATATCTTCGAGTGTAAAAATATCCCCTGCCAAACTTGCTGTCTCGAGCAGTCGCGTAGCTTCGATGCCGAGTCGAGCCACCCGTTCACGTACCACTGCCGTGACACTTTGCGGCATTGGCAAGTCAGTTTCAGCATCCCAAGTGCCTTGAGTATTTTGTTGCAGTGCCTCGGATTCCACTAGGGTTTTTAATGTCTCAAGCGCAAAAAAAGGATTGCCGCCCGTCGCTCGGTGCAATTTATCCGAGAAATCGTGATTGACTCCAAATAATTGTTGAATCAAATCCAGAAGGTTAAATTGGTCAAGCGGCTCGAGTTGTAACAGTGTGGCAGTGCCGTTTTGAATCATTTGGTCAAGACTATACTGCATGGCTGGGCTAAGTTCACCCCGACGAAAAGCCAGAATTTGGCGTTTACAATTCGGGCGCTCAGAAAATCTTGTGAACCCATGCAACAGCATTTCAAAACTATCCGAATCAAAAAATTGCAGGTCATCTATCAAATGCGTGTCTAAGTTCTGCGTGGTCATCCAGAGCAATTCGGTAAAAGCATCAAATAATCGTAAACGCGATTCGGCACGGTTCGGTGGTGGTTCGTCATGCAAAGCTGGAATCAGCCTCGAGAGTTCTTGACGAATCCAAGCGGGCGGAGATAACTGCGGGTTTGTCTCGAGTAAACCACGAATCGCTCGGGTGAGCGTCGCAAAAGGCACGTTGTTATCCCCAATCCGCCCAAGCGTAAACAACGATGGTTTGGTTACTGCAAATTCCTTCAGTAAACGGCTTTTACCCATGCCGGGTTCACCGCTAATAAACACCATTTGCCCAGCTTGCCAAGCACTTTCTAATTGCTGCCAGATGCTTTCGCGTCCAATCATTGGTAAGGCAGTCAATTCAACCCGAGTGACCTTAGCAGGCACATTTCTCTCAAGAACAATTGGCTCGAGGATTTCTTGATGCCGCATTTGTGTTGCAAGCAGCAGTGTTGCTGTTGTGGGTTCAAGCCCAAGTTCAAATTCCAGTAAATCCTTGAAACGTTCAAAAACCGCTAGTCCTTCGGCAGGTTGCCGCAACTGCAAATGCAAACGCATAATCTGACGTTGATGCAATTCAAGCAGTGGGTTAATGGCAATCAATAATAAATGCTGTTGTAACGCCTCGAGCAACAATCCCTGAGTCTCGAGTTGATTGGCAAGTTCAGCCAATGCGTGTTGGTACTGCCGAGCAAAATCAGCACGTTTAGCATCAAGCCAATCATGGAAAGCACTGGCATCCTCGAGTTCAAGCCCATCTAAAAACACGCCTTTGTATTGTGCCACAGCACCAGAAAAATCTTGATGCAATATGGCTTTCGTAAAAACCTGCACATCACTCGAGACGACACCCAAAGAAACCCGATCTGTTTCGATTTGCAAACACGCCGCTAATTCAGGCGGACTTAAACGATACAAACGCTGGCGCAAATTTCGTCTAGCACTGGTTTCATCCAATTCCGACCAGAGCAAACCCGCCAATTTAGACCTCGAGCCAGAACCCTCCACGGCTAAGTACGCCATGAGCGCCATGAGCTTACGAATTGGAATATGCAACTCGAGATTATCTACGAGGAATTCTGGTTCGCCAAAGAAACGAAATTCTAATTCCGTCTGCGTTTCAGTGGGCGCAACGGAATTCATCGGTGCATTATGCCACAGATTGAGTTTAGCTGCCAAAAAAAGGTTTTGAAGGCTCGGTTTTTTGCTGTTCTACACCATTAATACCTTCAGGCTACGCCTAAGCTACGGCTGCTATTACATGCTGATTGCAGGACACAGATTGGTACGAAAGTGTCACTAAAAAAACCATTTGAGCTGATGAACAAAATCCCAACCACCATCTTCGAGTGATGACTTTTAAGGAGCTATTCATGTTACAAGCACTCAGTACCTCACCTTCTCCGACCGCCTCGCATTTCCCACTGATTTCGGACATTGTTCAGACTCGAGGGTTGGCAAAGTTCTTTGGCAAGCAACGTGTGGTTGATCATCTTGCGTTAAGTGTACCGCACGGCGCTATTTTTGGTGTTCTTGGTCCGAATGGTGCGGGTAAAACAACCACTTTGAAGATGCTGCTTGGATTGCTACGACCTTCGAGCGGCAGTGTTGAACTTTTTGGTCAGCCGTGGCATCGTTCGCAACTCGGACGAATTGGTGCGTTGATCGAAAGCCCTGTAATGTACGGTCATTTATCTGGGTCAGAAAATTTAGCGCTTCATGCAGCCTTGCTTGGTGTTCCCAAGCAACGTATCAATGCTGTGCTTGAGCAAGTGAATTTGTTACAAGTGGGTAGTAAACGCACGGC
>JAYWHB010000507.1:0-2992 GCA_043777915.1 Deinococcales bacterium | reverse complement strand
TCGCTTTGCACTCAAACTGTCAAGGAGCGCGCTTTGTCGAGGTTGCTTTTCCTTTCGGAATTGCCCTCGTGCAGAGCGACGAAGAATGTATCATCCATAAACGGTTCTGTCAAGCGATAGGGGAAGTGTCGCCAAAAGGCTTCGTTTTATCGTCAAACACAACATAGATGATTTTTTGACTGTTTTTTTAAGATGTGAGTACACTCGAGTTCAATTTTTCCTTTCGCTTAAGTCAACAAAAAAACCCAAGCTGATTAACGCATTGCAAAACCCTTGAAACGCAAACCCCTTGGGCGACTGCGTGGTTCTCTTGGGCGAATGGTGCGTTCGCGGTTTTCGGAGACCAAAATGGCGACCCGCTCCCTCGAGACCACACGGTATGGCTGGTCTGGAATATAGGCAGTAACAATATCGAGCCATCTGTAGCCTGAGTAATCCACCACCACATGCAGTGGAATCCGCAGTTGTGGACTAAAGGTAATGTACCCAAGCACCAACATACGGTTGTCTTCTGGGTAAACCGCCAGTTCGCGTCCGTTCTCGAGGACATGAACCATATCGGTTTCGGTGAACCCTTCGGCTCGAGCATGACGTGCCGCATGGCATTTTACGGCATAACGTCCATGCCAAAGAAGTTCTTGAAGGTCTATGAGGCTGGCTGGTCTCATGGTTAATCCTCTTTGCGATTTCACTTTTTCTTCTATTTTTAAGAAAAAACCCCTCGTGCTTAGATAAGCACCAAGGGGTAATATGTGAAATCGAGTAACCTTTAACAGGTCATGAAGACAGTATAGCAGCGATTGGCAAAAAATGCCACAACAACGGTACACTGCACAGCATGTCACGAGTTGATACAGTCCTCAGTATGTCACGAGTTGCTTTTCAGGGTGTTGCGGGTGCATATGGCGAGATGGCGGCGTTAGAAGTGCGTGCCGAGGCTCTGCCGGTTGGCTATCCAACTTTTCATGAGGTTTTTGGGGCGGTCTCGAGCGGGGCAGCCGAACTTGGGGTTGTACCTGTCGAGAACAGCTTGGCTGGCATGGTGCAACAAGCCATGGATTTATTGCCAGACACCGATTTACATATTATTGGCGAAGTGATTGTACGGGTTAAACACCAGTTGCTGGCTTTACCCGGAGTCAAACTGGGCGACATAAAACGGGTTCATTCACACCCGCAAGCCTTAGCCCAGTGTGATGGATTTCTAGCCGAACACCATTTGACCCCAGTCAATGCCTTTGACACTGCTGGCGCAGCCCAAGAACTGCTGGCTCGAGGCGCAAAAGATGAAGCTGTGATTGCCTCTAAACGGGCTGGGCAACTTTATGGACTTGAAGTGATTGCCGCCAACATCGAAGATGAAAATTTTAATTACACCCGCTTTTTGGTGTTGTCCCGTGTCGAAGCCCCAATTCAAGACGTGCCTTATAAAACCAGTCTGGTCTTTGCGGTAAGGCACACACCGGGGTTTTTACTCGAGACCTTAAACCAATTAAAAGGCTTGAATTTAACCCGAATCGAATCTCGTCCACGCCGCGACAGGGCTTTTTCCTACCTAATTTATGTGGACATCGAAGGCGGCTTGCACCAAGAAGCGGTCTCGAGTGCGATGCTAGGAATGCTGCAAAAAGCCAGTTTTGTTAAAGTGATTGGTTCTTACCCAAGTGCAGTATTGCCCGAGTAGGTGTGTTTTTGTCGGTACATGGCTCGGTCTGCGACCGCATAGAGCGTATCGGCGGTGCTGGCATCCATTGGAAAAATCGCAAAACCAATCGCGGCTTCGATGATGATATTTGGCTCGAGTTCAAGCTGAGCAATCGCAGTTTTTATTTTTTCTTGCAGGACATTGGCATCCTCAATGGTGCTAATGTCAGGGGCAATAATGCAGAATTCGTCGCCCCCAAGCCGTGCCACTGTATCCGAAGCCCGAACTGTTTTTTCAAGCGCCCGAGCCACTGCTACCAGCACCGCATCACCGACCGAATGACCGTGGGTGTCGTTAATTTGCTTAAAGCAATTTAAGTCAATCTGCAAGAGCGCAAAACGCGAGCCATTACGGTTAGCTTGGGCAATCACTTGCTCGAGATGAGCGTTGTACAAAGCGCGGTTTGGCAGTCCAGTCAAAATATCATGCAATGCCTGATGCTCCAAAGATGCCAGTAAACGCTGGCGTTCAATCGCAATCGCGGCTAAATCGCAACTCGAGATAACACGCGGGTCGAGGGTAAATTCAAAGGCTGTTTTTGAAAAAAAGACCATTCCACCACGCACCTGACCAGTGGCGAGTCGCATCGGGAACAGCACCGCATGGTGCAGTTCTTGGGCTTGCAAAACTTGGCGCAACTCAGGTGCAAATAAAAAGTTTGTATCTAGCGAAAAAGAATATGGTTTGCCTTGACGTAATGCCTGACGCATCTCGAGGACTTCTGCACCCAATTTAACTTGTTTCAGCATTGGCAGGGCAACTTCGGGTAGGGCAACATTGGCAAGTAAAAAAACCTGATCATTTTGATAGACAGTAATGCCACAAGGTAGCTGAAATTGCCTGTACAATAAATCGGCAATTGCACTCAAAATACGTGGTAAATCCGCGCCTTGGGCAATTAACTCGAGGGCAAGATTGCGGTCTTGCTCGAGCAATTGTTGTTTTTTAAGCGCTGTGATGTCGGTGGTTAAACCACGCCAAAATAAGCGCTCACCGACCACTTCGACTTTGGCTAGGGTTCGCACCCAAATAATGCTTTGGTCGGCTTTAATCATGCGGTACTCTAAATCCACAGTAATTTGTTCCCTAGAACTGCGAATGATACCCTCATGAACCAAAGCTCGGTCTTCTGGAAGAATCGGGGTTATATGCTGATGTGGTTCAGCAAACCACCAAGCGATTGGGTATCCAAGGATATGTTCGGCGCGTTTAGAAACAAAGGTGAGTTCTGAGACTTGATTAACAATTTCACCTTCAAGCACAATCCCTTCAAGATTATTGACCAAA
>JAYWHB010000506.1:0-2997 GCA_043777915.1 Deinococcales bacterium | reverse complement strand
TCACAATCAAAAAACCGTTGGAGAACTTGACCTCGAGTTCCTGCATGAAGGCATCCCACAACGTCAACTAAAAGCCACCGTAGGGGAGAGGTATGCCTTGCCCCTCACCCCCCGTGACCCTCGAGAAATAGACCCCGAAATAGATTTATTAAATCTGTTAGCGCATCCAAACATCCGTTCTCGAGAAAAAATCATTCGCCTTTTTGACCATGAAATCAAAGGCGGCACCGCCGTTCGCCCTTTGGTTGGTGCTGCCAACCATGGACCTTCGGATGCCGCCGTAATTATCCCCAATCCGGGCAAGTCCCAAAAAGCCTTGGCGATTTCTAACGGCATCTGTCCACAATTTGGCTTGTCTGACCCCTACGCCATGACTTGGGCTGCAATAGACGAAGCTGTGCGAAACGCCGTATGTGTTGGTGCTGACCCAGACCAAATTGCTATTCTTGATAATTTTTGCTGGGGAAACCCGACCCTGCCAGACCGCATGGGCAGCCTCCTCGAGACTTCACGGGCTTGTTATGACGCGGCAATGGCGTATGGCACACCGTTTGTTTCTGGTAAGGATTCTTTGTACAACGAATATACCGACGAGGACGGCAACAAACACGCCATTCCGGGAACGCTGTTAATCTCTGCGATTGGAATTCTGCCAGACGCAACCAAAACTGTGACAATGGATTTTAAACAAGCAGGTAATTTGGTCTACCTGTTGGGTGAAACTCGAGATGAATTGGGGCAAAGTCATTACGCGCTCATGCACGGTCTTGAGGGTGGGATTGTACCGCAGCCTGTAAAGAATCCGCTCGAGCGTTACCGCGCTCTGCACCAAGCTATTCAAGAGGGTTTAGTCCAAAGCGCTCATGATTGCTCAGAAGGTGGTTTAGCCGTTGCCCTATCCGAAATGTGCCTTGCTGGACGGCTTGGGATGAACTGGCAACTGCTGGGGGACAACCAAGACCCTGTTTTTGATACCCAGACCATTTTATTTTCGGAAACGGCTGGCAGAATTGTTCTCGAGATACGCCCAGAACACCAAGTACAACTCGAGACGTTATTCGCGGGTATTTCACTCATCCAAATTGGTTTGGTCACTGCCGAACTAGAATTTATTGTTTATTGGGGAATGGATGAAGTCATACAAACCCCAATTGATGTCCTCGAGATGGCATGGCGTGACGAAATCGCTTCAAATCCAATTGCTTCGCCCAATCTGCCTGATGCTTTGGTAAACAGGGCGGATATAAGATTCGCCCTTACGAATACGACGAAAACCAAAACCATCATCATTCATGCCAACGGCACAAACCGCGACCACGATGCAGCCTTGGCAGTAGAAATGGCTGGTGGAAACCCAGAAATCGTGCATCTGAATCAGCTTTTTGCTGGCGAGCGCAAACTCGAGGACTATGGTTTTTTAATTGTCCCCGGTGGTTTTTCTTACGGCGACGACCTCGGGGCAGGTGTGATGTGGGCTTTAGCATTGCGTGAAGGTCTTGGCGAACAACTCGAGAATTTTGTCTCGAGTGGCAAGCCAGTCTTGGGAATCTGCAATGGTTTCCAAACCTTGGTCAAGGCGGGTGTCCTACCGGGCGGCTTTGAACCAAGAACCAGTACCCTGACTTACAACGCCCAAGGACATTTTGAATGCCGTTGGGTAACACTCGAGGCGAATCAAAACTCGAGCAGTTTTTGGTTGGCGGGTTTAGAAGCTGGTCTGGACACACCAATTGCCCACGGTGAAGGACGTTTCTTGTGTGACGAAGCGACTTTGGCGCATTTTGAAACCAATAACTTGGTGGCACTGCGTTATGTCGGCGAAGAATACCCAGCCAACCCAAACGGCAGCCTCTCGAGAATCGCGGGAATCACCAATGCAGCGGGCAATGTGCTTGGGCTAATGCCGCACCCAGAGAATCATATTTTTGATTGGCAACATCCGCGTTACCATCGTGGTGAGCGTGGGCGCAGTGGATTAAAGTTATTCCAGAATGCGTTGAAACAAATTTCTTAGAAGCCAAATGCCTCGAGTACCACGGGCGGTATGCGCTTAGGACGGTTGGTAACAGGGTCTATCCAAACCCAATTGGTTTTGATTTGTACCAGCAGCGCATTATCCTCAAGCCGTCGCATTTCGTGGTAGCGCACAGCCCTGAATCCAGCACATTCGGCTGTCCAAGTGGTGTCCTCGAGCGTATCGCCGAGTACGGCTGATTTGTGATACTTGATAATGTGTCCGTGAACCACAGGAACAATCCCTAGGCTTTTCATTTTGTTAAATGGCATTCCGAGTTTTGCTGAGTGAATAATTGCGGCAGTATCGGCATAGCGCAGGTAAACACTGTTATTCACATGTTCGAGTTCGTCTATATCGGCAAGGGCGACAATAAAATCTTGTTTGTGATGCCGACGCTCTGGGAGTGACGGGTCAAAGTTTTGAAATTCAAATTCGGGCATTGCTAACAGCCTAGCATTTGTGACTCGAGACAAAAAAGCGGCTACTCGAGGGCAGCCGCTTTTTGTTTGACTTATGGTTTAGTTTAAAACTAGAAGCAACGTTCTCTATCCTTTTGTCGCACCAACAGTTAAGCCACCAATAAAGTAGCGTTGCAGTGCAAAGAAAACAATTAAAGTTGGAGCGCAAGCGATAATGCTTCCAGCCACAATTAACGGGTAATCGGTGGTGAATTGTCCACGTAAATTGGCTAAACCGGTGGTGATTGGTTTTAAGGAGTTATCGGTGATTAAGACCAATGCCCAGAGGTAATCATTGAAAATCCATGTGAACTCGAGGGTCGCAAGGCTGGCGATTCCGGGCATCATGAGCGGGAAAGCAATCCGTAAAAAGATCGTCCATTCGGTTGCACCGTCTATCATGGCGCTTTCAAAGAGGCTGGCGGGGACGGTTTTCATAAAGTTGCGAAGCACAAAAGTACAAAATGCCAGTTGAAAGGCGGTGTGAAAGAAAATCAATGCCCAGTAGGTGTTGTACACCCC
>JAYWHB010000505.1:0-2998 GCA_043777915.1 Deinococcales bacterium | reverse complement strand
GCAGTGCTGCAAATAGAACACGGGCAGTACCATTTTTATGCCCAAGACCCGATTCGGGCTTGGCAATTTGAAGTCACAACAGCCTGCTTAAAAGCCATGCAGTTACTCGATGAAACTCGAGTAAACCAAAGTAAACCCAGTTTAGTGATTCTGCCGAATATCAAACTTGCCCTCGAGTACATCCAAGGTGTCGGCGGTCTGCAAGGCTGGAAAGCCCGTTTGACCCGACTTAAAAACCGCACAGCAGTGCTGCTTGAGCGCGGACAATGGCAGGTTCTAGCGGTTGGCGCAACATGGGACGACCTACAACATGCCTTAGGAATTTAATGCCTTAATCCCCAGTTCTGCCAGTTCGATGTCCTCGAACTCTGGTAAGCCACTGACCCCAACTGCGCCGATACAATCTGTGCCATCAAAAATTGGGATGCCGCCACCCCACCCAATATAGCGAGGGTCGCCAAAGTTACGCAGGTCAAAACCATCGGTTAAATGTCTGGCGGCTTGCCCAATTTCACGGCTCGGACGGCGTTCTCGAGCGGCAGTAAAGGCTTTATTCTGGGCAATCAGTATACTGGGAAGTGGCGCACCAGCAATTCGCACAAACGCCAGCAATTCGCCATGAGCATCTGCCACGGCAATCACAGCTTGTTTACCGCGAGCCTCGAGTTCAGTTTGAATAGTTGTCACGATTTTTTGAGCCTCGAGATGCCCCAGATTTTTTGTGGTTTGCATGGTGCATTCTAACTGAATTTATTGACAAGTCGTAAAAACCCTTGTACCTTAAATCCATGCAAGTTTATCCAAGACGACTCGAGTGGTGCTGCGCTGCCAGCATCAGGCGTTCTAAGTCTGGTTAGATTAAAAATTATAGATTTTTGAATGGCATTATTTTTTGGTTGTCTCGAGAATGTCTCGAGGACAGTTTTTTCATAGTTTATGGCTTTTAGGATAAAGGTATTTTATGCGTGTATTGCTAATTGGGGCTGGTGGAGTTGGTG
Organism: Deinococcales bacterium; assembly: GCA_043777915.1. Lineage (GTDB taxonomy): Bacteria > Deinococcota > Deinococci > Deinococcales > JAAFIG01 > JAAFIG01. The sequence continues at coordinate 2,000 of JAYWHB010000505.1, read as the reverse complement.
GGGCTTTTGCGGTTATTGCGGCGCGGCGCAGTTTTGTCTCAACCTTGGTGGTTGCCGATTTTAAACTAGAAAAAGCCCAAGCCGTGGCAAGCGCGGCGGCTCGAGATGGGCTTGAAGCGGTGGCAGAAACCGTGGATGCCAGTGATTTTTACAGTGTGTTGGGTGTTGCCCAAAAACATCGTGTGGATGCAATTATCAATCTCTGCGCTCCGCTTTTTAATCCGCCCATTTTTAGGGCAGCCTTTGAACTGGGGATTATTTATTTGGATACCGCCGCCAACCTTTCAGAAGCACATCCTACCGACCCGTACCATAAAATTGGTAAAACTTTAGGCGTGGATCAATTTGCATCCCATGACGCTTGGCTGCAACGTGGAGCGCTCGGCATTACCAGCATTGGGGTTGAGCCGGGGCTTTCGGATGTTTTTGCCCGTTATGCAAATGATTATTTGTTCTCGAGCATCGAAGAAATTGGGGTGCGAGACGGTGGAAATTTACAAATAGATGGTTTTGCCTTTGCGCCAACTTTTAACATTTGGACAACCCTCGAAGAATGCCTCAATCCACCGATTTTTTACGACAAATCGCGTGGTTGGTACACGGGCGAACCGATGAGCCAACTCGAGATTTTTGATTTCCCAGATGGTATCGGCGAACTTGAATGTGTGGCAGTCGAACACGAAGAAGTGCTGTTTATTCCGCGTTATATGGATGTGCAGCGCGTTAGCTTTAAGTACGGACTGGGTGCAGAATTTATTGATGTCTTAAAAACCCTGCATAAACTTGGGCTTGATTCGACCAAAAAAATTGAGTTTGGTAACTTTGCGATTTCCCCTAGGGATTTTGTGGCGGCTGCCCTGCCAGACCCTGCCAAGTTGGGCGACCGGATGCACGGCAAAACCTGTGCTGGAACATGGGTCAAAGGCATTGGTAAAAACGGTTTACCTCGAGAAACCTATTTGCATCATGTGGCAGACAACGCAATCACGATGCGTGAGTATGGTTGCCAAGCCGTGGTTTGGCAAACCGCGATTAACCCCGTGATTGCCCTTGAACTGATTTTTAACGGTACATGGTGTGGCGCAGGGGTTTACTGCCCAGAGCATTTTGAAGCTAAGCCTTTCCTTGAGATGTTAGCCACTTACGGCGCACCACACCGTGAGCAAGAAAGGATTTTTAAGTATTTATAGACCTAATAATTCAGCGATTCTTCTTGGTGATAGCGCATTCAATTTTTTCAGGGAGCTTTAATTGCTCTGGTTGCTGTGCTAAACTCTTCCCATGAACCATATAACACTCGAGTCTCGGGTCGAAAATCTCGAGCGTCAAATACATTTATTGTTACCGATTCAATCAACTGCAACTGACCTACTCGAGCATTATGGTTTAACTCCGACTCAAGCTCTTGAATTACGCACTCGTTTACTTACAGCTAATCCTGATTACAACAACCCAAGCATGGATATTTACGATAAACTCTATGGTCAAGACATTTAAGCGCGGCGATATTGTCCTCGTCCCTATTGTCTTTTCTGATCTTAGCGGAGTTAAATTACGACCAGCTTTAATTATTGAAGCTGATTCATTTGTCTCGAGTTTTGCTGATTGCCTCGTAGCAACCATTACCTCAAACACCAGTCGGATTTCTAGCGCCAGTATTTTACTTACCAGTGACAGTGGCGGCAAAACAGGTTTAGCTCAAGATAGTGTAATTTTATTAGACCGAATTACCAACGTTCCAAGATTCAGTATTAAACGCAGCCTTGGGCATCTGGAAGATTTAACACAAGTTGACCGAATCTTAAAACTGATATTTGGACTTTCATAAAATTTAAGCCCAAACAAGTAATTTTAGCACTGTGTGGCTCGAGAAACCCGCAAGGCTGCCCAATCAAAACGCAGGGTTTCGGCTTCGTTTGCCACATTGGGTTGACTTGGCGCAGGCAGATGAAGCGCCGCAAGTCGGACACACCAGAGCAGTAAGCCTTGTTTGACCAACA
>JAYWHB010000504.1:0-3013 GCA_043777915.1 Deinococcales bacterium | reverse complement strand
TAATTATTTCTCGAGTATTTTTTATGGATTGATGACTCCCAGAGAATGGGGAATTCAAGAGTACAGATTCACGATTTGACCCAATTTGGGGTTTGAAGCCGAATTTACGGTAATCTAAGTGTGTGGATGCCGTTCTTGGTTTTTTGACAACTAAAGAAACCATTCAGCGTTTAGGCGTAACAGCTTCGCGGGTGCGTCAACTGGTCTTGCAAGGTTCGCTACAAGCAGTGAAAGCGGGTAGGGTATTGGTACTCGAGAATTCCCTGAATCAATTTGAGAATGCTAGTCGTCGGGAACGAGGTCGTCCAAAAAAAATACTCGAGAAATAATTATTGCTTTTGCGTTAGAATTAAAGTATGTCTTAAAAAGGTCATGATGAAAAGTATTCGCTTTATAGATTTATTTGCTGGAATTGGTGGCATTCGCCTTGGCTTTGAGCAAGCAGCAAACGCCTTGGGCTTAAAGACTGAATGTGTACTGACTTCTGAAATCAAAGCTCCTGCTATCCAAACGTATCAACAAAATTTCCCTCAAGAAATCATCCAAGGTGATATTACGCAAATTGCGGCATCCGAAATTCCAGATTTTGATTTTTTACTGGCTGGGTTTCCATGCCAGCCATTTAGCAGCGCAGGGCAACGTCTAGGATTCTTGGATACTCGAGGCACACTGTTTTTTGAGATTCAGCGCATTCTTGAAGCCAAAAAACCAACGGGTTTTCTGCTCGAAAATGTTGAAGGATTGGTTGCCCACGACCAAGGGCGAACCCTAAAAACCATTCTGGCTGTTCTCGAGGAGCTAGGGTATCAGGTCACTTGGAAAGTCTTGAACGCCCTCGATTTTGGTGTGCCGCAAGAACGCAAACGCATTTTTATCCTCGGGCATCAGCAACAGGCTATTCCCCTCGAGTTTGAAACCCTGCCATTAACCCGCCTTGGTGATTTACTCGAGACTGGTTTGCCCGTACTTGATTCGGCATTTACCCACAAAGTCTTTACACATTACAGACCAGAACAGTTATTTGGCAAAAGTATCAAAGATAAACGCGGTGGAGCGGACAATATCCACAGTTGGGACTTGGAACTCAAAGGCGATGTTTCGCCCCATCAAAAGCGCCTCCTCGAGACTTTGCTCCGAGAACGCCGCAAACGTCACTGGGCAATTAAAAAAGGCATTGTTTGGATGGATGGAATGCCTTTGACACTCGAGGAAATCTCAACTTTTTTCTATGCTGAAACGTTATTTGACCAATTTAATCTTCAAGAACTGCTCGACGACCTTGTAAAAAAAGGTTATCTCGAGTTTGAGCATCCTAAAGACTTGGTAAAAGTAGATGCTGTACAAAAACGCCAACCACGCACAGACTTAGAAAAAGGCTATAACATTGTGGTTGGAAAACTCAGTTTTGAAATCAATAAAATCCTTGACCCAAATGGTATTTGCCCAACGCTTGTAGCTACCGACATGAGCCGAATTGCTGTTTTGGATACCAAAGGTTTAAGGCGTTTAACCACTCGAGAAGGGCTGCGCTTGAATGGTTTCCCAGACTCTTACCAAATGACTGTTCCCGAAAACGTTAGCTGTGATTTACTTGGTAATTCTGTGGCTGTCCCAGTGGTCAAAGCCATTGCGGAGCGTTTAATTTCGCCAATTCTGCGTATGCCTATTCAACCAAGTCAATACTCATTTACAAGTCCCAATTACTCTTGAGCCAGTCAAAAATTTGTTGTGCAGTCAGATTTTGAGGCGAACTCGTTGGCGTAGCTTAACACTGTGGCTCTATTTGTACTCGAGCCGCTAGATTTTGCGCCTCAAGTGTTCTACAATTTATACTTAGTACAAAAATCCTAATCCCCACCCTCAAGGAGTTCATCATGAAGATTCGTAAAGCCGCCGTCGTCGGCTCTGGCACAATGGGCGCTGCCGTCGCCGCACACCTTGCAAATGCTGGTATTCCAGTTCTGTTACTCGATATTGCTGGCACTGGCACGGACAAAAACGAAATTGTCAAAAAAGGTTTGGAAAAGGCGCTCAAAGCCAAACCTGCTGCGTTTATGCACCCCAAAGCTGCACAACTGATCCAAATTGGTAATCTAGAGGATGACATTGGCAAATTAACAGGTGTTGACTGGATTTTTGAAGCGATTCTCGAGCGCCTAGATGTCAAACAAGATTTCTGGGCAAAAGTCGAAGCCACTGGCACAAAAGCCATTGTCAGCAGCAACTCGAGCGGAATTCCGATGCACTTGCAAATTCAAGACCGAAGTCTCGAGTTTAAGCAGCGTTTTGTTGGTACACACTTTTTTAACCCACCACGTTACTTAAAACTGCTCGAGGTCATCCCCACGCCAGACACAAAACCAGAAGTGATTGTCGCAGTCTCTGAATTTGGCGATAAAGTCCTTGGTAAAGGCGTGGTTGTGGCAAAAGATGTTCCCGGATTTATTGCCAACCGAATTGGCGTGTGGGGCATGACCCATACCGTTCGAGATGCAGTCGAACTCGGCTTGCGCCCTGACGAAGTGGATGCCTACCTCGGGACGCTGATGGGACGCGCTACCAGTGCCAGTTTTCGTACCAATGACCTGAGTGGCTTGGACATTGGTTTAGCCGTGGCGAAGAATCTCGGCTCGAGTACCGAATTTGATTACACCCCTGCGCCAATTCTCGAGAAACTGGTGGAGATGGGGCGTTTGGGCGAAAAAACAGGTGAGGGATTTTTTAAGCGCATCAAAGGAAAAGATGGCAAAAGCGTAATTTTAACGCTCGATTACGAAACGCTCGAGTACAAAGATAATGGTCGGGTGCGTGTCCCAGATGAAATTCGCGCCCTGCCAAGTGCAGTGGCTCGAATCAAAGCCCTCCTAAAACTCGAGAATAATGTTGGTGAGTTGGTGCGGCGCAATGTTTACGGTTTAATCTGGTTTGCCGCCAAAAACATCCCCGCTTGTGCTGATACGGTTGTAGAAGTGGACAACGCCCTAAAATGGGGCTTTAACTGGGAAATCGGTGC
>JAYWHB010000503.1:0-8384 GCA_043777915.1 Deinococcales bacterium | reverse complement strand
CGGCTTGCATCCGCCAAACGCTCTTGGAAAAACCAGTCTCGAGTTGGGTTAAGTCGTTACCAAGGCTTTCAATCTGAGCCATATTCTGCTCGAGTGTCAGAGCAATTCGGGCTTTAGCTTGGTGCGTTTCAAACAGTTGGTGACGCAGTGGCTCTCCCCTATTTTGCTGGAATTCTCGAGCCGTTAGATGATGCTTCTCGAGAATACGACGAACAGGAGGTTCAATCATCGTCATGCTTAAACGCGGTGACATCAGTGGTTGCGGCACGTTATGAAGCTCGTAAACCTCGAGCAGTTGCAAATGATAGGCAAGTTCGCCGGGTCCTAGCACATTGACCACACTTGGAAAAACCGCATCGGCAAGAATCGAGCGTAAACCCGCCGCAGGGGTTAAGCGCCAAGGTTCAGTCTCGAGAATACCAAGCAGTTCGGCTTTGCTGTAAACATGGTCAGCCAAAAAATCTTGTTCACCGAATTTTAAGAGTCGGCGTTGACCATCTTCACCCGTTAAGAAAAGATTGGTGGCGTGTTCACCTCGGCGCAATTGTGGATTTAGCCCAAATGCCTCGAGTTTTACGGCAGCCCGTTCGATACCTGCACTTGAAGCCAATGGCGACTCGAGTTCGTGCTTGATACCAGCCGTGAATAACGCCGCAATACTTGGGTGCAATGGGTCAACGATTAAAAGCCCATAATTCCCAAGCAAGTGCATTAGAATTCTCGAGAACCATTCAGAATAGGTTTTTGAAGCCCTAAAAGTTTTTTCTAGCATCTCGAGCATTGGAGTCTTGAAGACTTCGGGTGCATCAAACTTTTGTAAGTGCTGCAAAATCGTTTCGAGATAGTGTGGCTCGAGTGGAATTGCACCGATTGGGATTCCTTTGGGTAAATCTAAGCTGATTTGATGCTGGTTTTCCGATAAATCCAGCAGAAAGGCATGACGCACTTCTTCGGCATCATGGTCTTGGCTGGCGACCCAAAAGACGGGCAGGACTGGACGCTCAGCACTCGAGTACCGTTTTGCCAGTAAAATTGCATCCACCGCCTTAGAAATCGTATACGAAGCCCCAAGCAGCAAACCCGCTTGCTGTCCAGTCATGATGGTTAGGGACTGCGGATGCGCCAATAACTTGGCATTCTCGAGAACCGCTTTGGGCGCACCAAGACTCAGACTGTACTCGAGAACCGCCTGTGACAAAGCATCCCGATTCACAACCCGAGGAGTTTCTAATGCCGCCAAGAAATCTGTATGGGCTAAACGATGCAAAGAAAGAAGTTGGCTAGAACAAAAGGCTTCGAGAGCGGTCACGAGACGTATTCTAGGCTGGAATCAAGGTCAAATGAAGTTGCCAAGGCTACCCAAAAGCAGGGGAAAAGGTTAATTCATTTTGACTCGAGGGGTAAGGTGAGGGTGAAAACTGCTCCTGTTTCGGGGGAATTAGAGGCTTCTACTGTTCCGTGGTGTAATTCAACAATTGTTTTAACGATGGCTAAACCAAGTCCACTACCGCCAGTGCTTCGGTTTCTCGAGGCATCGGCTCGGTACAGGCGTTCAAAAATCCGTGGTAAGGCATCAGGCGGTATGCCTGTGCCAGTATCTGAAACACAAATTTCGGCTTGGTCAAGGTTCTTGTGAATCGTTAAACTGACTGAACCGCCACTTGGCGTGTGGGTTAAAGCATTCTCGAGCAGATTGCCAATGGCTTGTTGGATTCGGCTGGCATCCAGAGGCAAAATCAGTTGCGAAGCGGCATGAAATTCAAGGCGGATATTCTTGGTTTCGGCTTTGGCTTGAAAATGCTCTAAAGTATCTTTTGCAAGGTTAGTTAAATCGCTTGGATGACGTTCTAACGTTAAGGCATTGGCATCGGCAAGGGACAACAAACGCAAGTCTTCGACTAAGCGCTCGAGTAATTTGGTTTGATTTGAAAGGCGCATAATGGCTTCCATCTCGAGCGGCATAACCCCATCTTCAAGGGCTTCAAGACGGGCTTTGATGGCAGTTAAAGGAGTGCGGAGTTCATGGGCAATATCGGCAAATAAGTTCTGTCTGGCTACGGCTTGTTGCTCCAACCCCAGTGCCATTTGATTAAAATTCTGGGCTAAGCGCCCCAGTTCGTCCTGCCCACTCACTTTGGCTCGAGCCGATAAATCGCCTTTGGCAACCTTGGCGGCGGCTAAAGAGACCAATTGAATCGGGTGACTGATTCGCCGAGATAACAGCAATGCCAAACCCACCGCCATGACCAGAGAAATCCCAACCCCAAAAAGTACGGTTTGCTGCACCCACGGACGTGGGTCAACAAAAGCAAAAATTGGATTGCGGTTCGGTTCTCGAGAACGCCCACCACTGGGTTTTAGTGGTGAGGCAAGAATCGCACTTAATGGTTCAGCACCACTTGGATTTTTGGCTGTTATTGGCGAGTCATCTCGGGGTGCAGGGCAAACCAAACCAGTTGGCGGTTTATCACGACACAGAATTTCGACACTGCGAAAGACATCAGAAAATTCTCGGCGGCGTTCATTGGGTTGCTTAAACTGATTCTCGGCACTAAAAAGTGTAAAGGCGGCTGGAATACCAATCGTAGCAAGGGCGACCAATAGCATCGCCCCAATAATCCGCGCCGTGATGCTGTTCATACTGTCCACCGCAACAGGCATTTCACGTTTCAAACCTCAAACGATAACCAATTCCACGCACCGTCTCGAGCATATCGCCCACGCCCGCGTCGGCTAATTTATGGCGCAAATTTTTTAAATGAGCATCCACCACTCGCTCCAAGGCATCTGAATCTGGCAGGGCAACCTCGAGTAATTCTGCACGGGTAAATGCCCGACCCACCGCCCGCATTAACGCCTCGAGCAACCTAAATTCGGTCAGGGTTAAATCCAGCCTCGAGCCACTGGCTTTGACCGCCACTGCCCGAACATCGAGTTCCAAGTAACCGACCCGCAGCACGTCTAATTTTTCTTCTGGACGCGCCCGACGCAGCACCGCTTTGACCCGCGCCACCACTTCACGTGGGCTAAACGGCTTAATCACATAATCATCTGCGCCGAGTTCCAAACCAATCAGTTTATCAATGTCCTCGGCTCGAGCGGTGAGTAAAATAACAGGGGTATTCCCATCCGCCCGTACCTTTCGCAGCACTTCAAGACCATCTTTTTTGGGCAACATCACATCGAGCAGAATCAGGTCTGGTTTGACAATTCGGGCTAACTCGAGCGCTCTATCACCATCGGCAGCCCGTTCGGTGCGAAAACCTTCTTTACGCAAATAGGCTTCTAAAACATCAGCAATTTCAGTTTCATCTTCGACAACCAGAACAATCGGCATAGTGTGTAGTGTACTCATAAAAGCATTATTGGTGTGTGCGAGTGAAGGTGACTCGAGGAAACTGTGAAGGTATTGTGAAATTAGGTTCTTCTTGGTTGAGCTTTAGCACTTAAAAACTTCTTGCCAAGGAATTCCAACATGTGGCTCGGAACGCATTCGATCAATTCGTCGGTCTAACTCAAGTTCGACATCTCTTGGCAAGGGCAAACGCAAATTCAGGGCTTGGGCAACTTGGTCATGAAGCACGTCAAGTAAATCAAATTGTTCCTCGAGTGGCAAATCTCGCACAGTTTTTTCAAGCACAGCATTCATCTAAAAAGCATAGATGAAGCCATAATCAAAAACAACCTTCGTCTCGCGGTAATGCAAATATTTTATCAAATAAGACCAGCAAAAGTTGACAAAATTTACTGAGGATGGTTTTACCATCCTCAGTAAATTTTTATAATTGGGGGTGTATCAATGCGAGAAAGAATTCAATTGGCTGTCTGTTTTGTTCTATCGTTACTAGGAATCGAGTGTTAGTTTTGCTATTGCATGAAATAAGTGCCGCAGGATTCCGTATCACAAAGCACAATTAAAAATTAAAGGAGGCTGATTATGTCTCAAACAATTACTGATGCCATATGCTACTACTTAGCAAAAATAGGAATTATCTGCTAACCGATGTAGTTAAGAAAATTTCATGTAGTGGTTGATTATATATCTGGAACATATGGCTTACAACCTTAGTGGAGTCTGCTAAATCTTGTGCTAAAGGAGTTTAACATGAGTCTGATTGATTTGATTATTTGTGCCTTAACTGGTCGTCCTTGCCTCTAAAAAAACCTAGGCGAGTTTCGGGTCACTATATGTGACCCTTCTCTTTGGTGTATCTTTGTACGCTTGATAGTTTAGAAAAGGGATTCATGTTAGAAGTTCATCAACTCAAAAAAACGTTCAAGTCTCGAGATAACACGGTTCATGCTCTTAATGGGGTAGATTTTTCAGTCCGACGCGGTGAAATTGTAGCGCTGTTGGGTTCTAACGGAGCAGGCAAAACCACAACGATGCGAGTGATTGCAGGGCTTATCTTACCTGATACTGGAATGGTACAGATTGAAGGCTGTCATCCGGACTCGAGTAACTACAAAAAGAGACTCGGAACACTACTTGACACAGCACGCTCAAGTTCAGCCCGATTAAGTGTAATGGAAAATCTTGAGTACACTGCGGCTTTACGCGGCTTGACTCCCAAACAAGCAAAAATTCGTGCATTACAACTTACAGAAGAACTCAATCTTATTGAAAAAAGAGATGTGTCTTCACAAACACTTTCAAAGGGAATGTTATCAAAATTGGCTTTGGCAAATGCTCTTGTGCATCAACCTGAATACATCGTCCTAGATGAACCCACTTTGGGTTTGGATGTAGAAGCAGGCGATGCACTTGAAGAACGTATCAAAGCAATGGCTCGAGACGGTAGTGCCGTTTTACTTTCAACTCATCAGATGGAAGTGGCACAGCGTATAGCTGACCGTGTTTTGATTATTTCCAATGGGCAAATTGTGCTTGATAAACAAAAAACCGAACTGTTATCTCATTTTGGCATTCAAACATACCGTTTGAAATTTGCACAAGCAATTCAAGACCTTACCCTCGAGTTTTCACATTCCATACACAATAATGAATTGACAGTGCTGTTACCTAATTCAATGAGCATTTATGAACTTCTCAAAGTCTTATACCCAAGGGAAATTGTGCATATAGAACGTGTCGAAGCTGACTTGGGTACTGTTTTTCGTAAAGTTATTAGTGGAGTAACCAAATGAACAGCTTGTTGCTTTTTAGAATAGAATTTATCAGAAGTCTATGGGAAATTAAACGAAATCCGTTTCAAACAGTATTTGGAATTGTAGGATTAGGAGCGATTTTTTATCTCATTCTGGCGGCTGGTCGGGTCATATCAAACAATCAGCAGACATCGGCAGGAATTGCAAGTTTACTTATCAATTATACACTCGGCATGATCGTGCTTTTTCAAGTCTCGTCGCCTTCGAGTGTGATTCGGGCTGAGTCAAAAAATGGAATGATGGAGCATTTGTACCTAAGCCAATTTAACTTGGTCACAATTTTTACTGCTCGAGCCTTGGGCAGCTTACTTATTAATTTAATACAAATGGTCATCTTAATTTCTGGCTTGCTTCTATTAACAGGTACAACCCTCGAGTGGTCAGTACATATGATTTTGCCTTTATTAAGCGCAGTGATTGGTGCTTTGGGCTTAGGGCTTTGGTACGCTAGTCTTGCTATTTTGATTAAAGATAATAGCGGCTTATTTACCCTGTCTCAGTTTGCCTTATTTGCTTTGGTAGGTCTACCAGTTATCAAAAAATTTTGGTTTTACTTCATTCCAATTGCCCCAAGCACCAGCTTGGTAAATTGGGCGGCTTTTGGCGGTAAGCCAGACTGGGAATTTCTTTTACCTGCCTTTCTAAATTCTTTGGGGTATTACATCGTTGGAGCTTGGCTTTTTCAGCATGCCCTAATAATAGCAAAGCGTAAGGGTATTGTTGGGCATGAGTGATTTGAACCTCGCTTAACAATCAATTTCAGAATTCAACTACTCAAAGATTACTCTCGAGTAGTTTTTTATTCACAATACCTTCACGCTGAGTTCTTAGAACCTTCGGCTCGAGATAAAAAACTATTTTTCAGGAGTACCCATGCGAAAAACCCCAATTATCCTCGTCCTATTTTTTGGTACTGTCTTGGCAGCCACAAACCAAACCCTAGAGCAAGTGCTTAAACGCTTACCGCAGAGTCTCGAGTGGCAAGTGATTGATCAAACTTTTTTGGTTGCCCAACATAATTTTGAGAGTAGTTTAGCGGCGGCTGGTCTGAGATTAACGGTTGGCGCAGATGTCAGCAACAACACCAATACTGGCACAGGGGTCAACAATGCAACATACAAAGTCAATGCCACTGCCAGTTTGCCGCTTCTGCCGTGGGCGAGCCAATTTGATGATATTCGCAAAGCCGAACGCACTTTTATAAGGGCTAAACTCGATTTGCGCGACTCGAGAAACACGCTTTTTATAAGTACCAACACCCAATACTTTAATCTTCGCATCGCTGCGCTGGATTTAGAACTTGCAGGTAACACCCTTATTTTACGTGAAAACCAATTGAAAACCGCTTTGACCCAGCGCAACAATAATCAAATCACTCCCGAGCAATTCGCCACCAGCCAACAAAACTTAGAAAGCGCCAAAATCAATGCCAACCAAGCCGAAAATACCCTCGAGCTAAACCAGCAAACCCTAGCCAGTACCCTTGACCAAATCGAACTAAGCCTTGCCATAAGTAGCCCACCCACACCAGCCGCACTTTTACCACTCGAGAACCTCTTAAAAACCGCCTTAATCGAGCGCAGCGACACCCAAAAAGCTATTCTTAGCCTGCGTGATGCCGAAGATAATTTAACCATCGCCCAGCGTGATCGGTGGCTACCCGCCAGCAGCATCAACCTTGGGGTCTCCGACAGTGGTGCAAGCCTAAACACCTCGCTTAATTTACAAACGGGTAGTCTAAGTGTCGGTGGTTCATACCAACCGCCAACCACCGCCAGCACAGGCACAACCATCAGCCTTAGCGCCAGCATCAGTCTACCCGTGGTGTCCCCAACGGGCGATACCCGAATTACCAGCGCCCAAACTGCCCTAAACAGTGCTAAGCAAAACCTTGAGCGCAGCAAGAAAAGTGCCGAATTGGACATACGCCAAAAATACTCTGAAACCCAAAATGCTACACGACGCATCGAATTAAGTAAAAAAGCGCTCGAGAACGCCAAGAATGCTTTTACCACAACTCAAACCAGAGTCAATGCAGGTAGCCAAACCAAAAACGACCTCGAGACCAGCCGTTTAGCCATGCAGCAAGCCGAGCGCGACCTAGAAAATACGATTGTGACCGCCTACACCACATGGCTTAGGCTCGAGAATTCGCTTGGTAAGGGGTTGACCAAATAATCTTTTGCCCTTTGCCCTTTGCCTTTATCCTCTCCGAAGGAGATTTATGAAAAAAATGGTTTTTATTGGTTTTGCTTTTATCTCAATCGCCCTTGCTGCCGCCACTGCCCTAAATCTCGAGGGAGCAACAAAATTAGCCCTCGAGCGAAACACTGACCTTGTGACCAGCCGTGCAACCTTAGCCAATGCTCGAGCCGATTTAGCGGTCAAGGAAGCCGACCCGACCACGTTGATTGTGCCGCTCACTCAGGCTAAGAATACCGTGGCATTAAACGCGGTGCAGCTTGAGGCGCAAAAACTTTCGGTGTTCTCGAGTGTGCTAACTGCCTATATCAATTTGTTTGAGGCTCAGGAGAATCTAGCGGTTCTCGAGGCGCAAACCAGTTTGGATTTGCGGAATTTAGAGATTGCCAAGGCAAAACTCGCCGCTCGCAATGGCACAGCCTTGGATGTTTCTAAAGCCGAAAGTACGGTTTCCTCGAGTAAACAAAGCTTTGCCGATGCCAAAGCGCAAATTCCCGTACTGAGCAACCGGCTCGAGTTGGTAATTGGGGCTAAAGGCGATTTGGCGGCTTCAGATAATTTGGCTAAACTGGATGTCAAACTCGATGCGGCAGCCCTTGAAGCGGGTTTAGAAAGCCGAATTGGAAGTGTACTGCAAGCCGCCCAGAATGTCAGTTTGGCGGAGTTAAATGTCAGACTTTCCGATAATGATTTCACGCCCTTAAATACCTTACGAGACAACCAAGCCACGCTCGAGAATAGCAAGCGCAGCTTAGAAACCAGTAAAGCCAATGCCGTCAACACCCTGCGTGATGCGATTCGCAATGCCAGCAATGCCCGTGAACGGGTAGGAATCAGTGCCAAAGATTTAGACAATGCCAAATCGAATTTAGAACAAGACCAAGCACGGTTTAAGGGCGGCAGTATCTCGAGAATTACCTTGCAGCAAACCGAATTGGCATACACCAAAGCCCTATACAGCCAAACCCAAGCTGTGGATGCGTACTGGCGTAACTTGGCAACTGTCTCGACTG